>JAYRKO010000320.1:0-3927 GCA_041905745.1 Tagaea sp.
CGCACCTTCCAGATCGTGCAGCCCTTCGGCGCGCTCAGCGTGCGCGAGAACGTCGCCGTGGGCGCGCATCTGCACGTGGCCGACCGGCGCGAGGCGCTGGCGCTGGCCGGCGACGTCGCCACGCGCCTCGGCATGGGCCGCATGCTCGACATGCCCGCCTCCGCCCTGACCGTCGCCGGGCGCAAGCGGCTGGAAGTGGCCCGGGCACTCGCCACGAAGCCCAAGCTCGTCCTTCTCGACGAGGTGATGGCCGGCCTCAACCCCACCGAGATCGACGAGATCGTGCCGATGATCCGCGCGATCCGCGACGCCGGCACGACCGTGCTGCTGATCGAGCACGTGATGCGCGCGGTCATGAGCCTGTCCGAGCGCGTCTACGTGCTGAACCAGGGCCGCATCATCGCCGCCGGCGCGCCGCGCGAGGTGGCCGCGCGCGCCGACGTGGTCGAGGCCTATCTCGGGCACGGGGCCGCGCGCCGCATCGCGGAGACGCCGGCATGAGCGCGCTTCTCTCCGTCGCCGGGCTGGAAGCGGGCTACGGCGCCGTGCCCGTGCTGCAGGGCGTCGATCTGGAAGTGCGCGCGGGCGAGATCGTGGCGCTGCTTGGCTCGAACGGCGCCGGCAAATCGACCTTCAACAACAGCGTTTCGGGCATCTGCCGCCCGTGGGCGGGCCGCATCGCCTTCGAGGGCGCCCCGATCGACGGGCTCGACCCGGCGCGCATCGTGGAACGCGGGCTCATCCAGGTGCCGGAAGGCCGCCGGGTGTTCCCGAACCTGTCGGTGCGCGAAAATCTCGAGCTGGGCGGCTACCGGCGCGGACGCGCGAACCGGGCGCGCAATCTCGAGCGCGTCGTCGCGGTCTTCCCGCGGCTGGGCGAACGCTTCGCGCAGGCCGCCGGCACGCTTTCGGGCGGCGAGCAGCAGATGCTGGCGATCGGCCGCGGCATGATGGCCGAGCCGCGCCTGCTGACGCTCGACGAACCCTCGCTCGGCCTGTCGCCGCTGCTGGTGGAGGAGATGTTCGCGCTCGTGCGCCGGCTCAACGAGGAAGGGCTTTCGATCCTACTCGTCGAGCAGAACGTCGTGCAGTCGCTGGCACTCGCCCACCGCGCCTACGTGATGGAGAACGGCCGCATCGTGCTGTCGGGAAAGGCGTCGGAACTGGCCGACGATCCCGAACTGCGCAAGGCCTATCTGGGGATGTGACGATGGCCGGATCGACCCTTGCCGAAAAGATCCTTGCGCGCGCGGCCGGCGTTTCGCATGCGGCCCCCGGCGACATCCTCACCTGCCGCGTCGATCTCGCGATGATGCACGATTCCGGCGGCCCGCGCCGCGTCAAGGCCATGCTCGAACGGCTGGGTGTGGGCGTGTGGGACGCCGCACGCATCGTGCTCGTCTCCGACCATTACGTGCCGGCGGTCGACGCCGAAAGTGCGGCAATCCTCGACACGACGCGCAAATGGGCGAAGGCCAACGGAGTCGAACGCTTCCACGACATGCAGGGCATCTGCCACGTGATCCTGCCCGAGCGCGGCTACCTGAAGCCGGGCATGTTCTGCGTGGGCGGCGACTCCCATTCGCCCACCGGCGGCGCCTTTGGCACCTTCATGTTCGGCATCGGCGCCACCGAGATGGCGGGCGTGCTGGCGACCGGCGAGATCTGGGTGCGCACGCCGCGCACGCATCTCGTGCGCTGGACGGGCCGGCTGGGGCGCGGCCTTTCGGCCAAGGACATGATGCTGAAGCTCTGCCGCACGATGGGCCTCGGCACGGTGCGCTACGACGTCGTCGAATATGCCGGCCCCGCCGTCGCCGCATTGCCGATGGTCGAGCGCATGGTGCTCGCCAACATGTCGGCCGAACTGGGCGCGCAGACCGGCGTCATCGCGCCCGACGCGACGACGCGCGACTATCTGCGCACCGTCGGCGTCGACCTTCCGGAAGACGAGGCGAACCGCTGGCGCTCGGATGCGGACGCCGACTTCGCGAAGGTGTGGGAACTCGACGCGGGCGCGCTCGCCCCGCAGATCGCCGCCCCCCATTCGCCCGACAATTCCGACGCCGTGGGTGCGCACAAGGGCGTGCGCATCGACCAGTGCTATATCGGTGCCTGCACGGGCGCCAAGCTCGAAGACCTGCGCATGGCGGCCGAAATCCTGAAGGGCCGCAAGGTCGCCGCGACGACGCGACTGCTCGTCGCACCCGCCTCGCAGCGCATGGCCACGCAGGCGGCCGCCGAAGGCACGCTTGCCACGCTTATGGAGGCCGGCGCGATCCTGCTGCCCACCGGCTGCGGGGCGTGCGCCGGCTACGGGGCCGGCGTGCTCGCGGAAAAGGAAGTCTGCCTCTCGTCCACGGCGCGCAACTTCAAGGGCCGCATGGGCCACGGCAGTTCGCTCGTCTATCTGGGCTCGCCCTATTCCGTCGCCGCGGCGGCCGTCGCGGGCGAAATCGTCGACCCCCGGGAGTTCCTGCGATGACCGGCCGCGCCTTCGTCTTCGGCGACAACGTCGACACCGACATGCTCGCCCCCGGCCTCTACATGAAGTTCGCGATCGAGGAGCTTGCGAAGCACTGTCTCTCGGCACTCGACCCGGCCTTCGCGACAAGCGTGAAGCCGGGCGACGTCGTCGTTGCGGGCGACAATTTCGGCATGGGCTCCTCGCGCGAGCAGGCGGTCATGGCGCTGCGCCATCTGGGCGTCTCGGTCGTGGTCGCGCGTTCGTTCGCCGGGCTTTTCTTCCGCAACGCCGTCAATCTCGGCCTTGCCCCGCTCGTGTGCGTCGAGGCCGGCACGATCGCCTCGGGCGACGAGATCGAGGCCGACGCCGAAGGCGGGCGCATCGTCAACCGCACGCAGGGCCGCACGCTCGCCTGCGAGAAGCTCCCGCCGCACCTGATGGCGATGCTCGCCGACGGCGGCCTGCTGCCGCATCTGGAAAAGAAGCTGAAAGCGAGGGCATCGTGAGCCTGCGCAAACGCCTTGCCGAGAACCGCATCCTGCTCGCACCCGGCGTCTATGACGGGTTCACGACGCTGTTCGCCGAGCGCGCCGGCTTCGAAGCGGCCTACCTGTCGGGCGCGTCGATCTGCTACGGCCGCTTCGCGCTGCCGGACATCGGCCTCGTGACCGCCACGGAAGCCGCCGACACGCTCGCCGCCATCCGCGAACGCGCGACGATCCCCCTCATCGTCGATATCGACACGGGCTTCGGCAACGCCGTCAACGTCAAGCGCACGGTGCGCCAGTTCGAGCGCAACGGCGCCGACGCCCTGCAGATCGAGGATCAGGTCACGCCCAAGCGCTGCGGCCATCTCAAGGACAAACAGGTGATCGCGACGGGCGAGATGGTCGGCAAGATCAAGGCCGCCCTCGACGCGCGCCGGTCGGCCGAAACGCTGATCGTCGCGCGCACCGACGCGATCGCCGTCGAAGGCTTCGCACCCGCCCTCGACCGGGCGGAAGCCTATGTGGAGGCGGGCGCCGACGTGCTTTTCGTCGAAGCGCCGCCCGATCACGCGGCCCTCGCAGAAGTCGGCAAGCGGTTCGGCGGCCGCGTGCCCGTGCTCGCCAACATGGTCGAAGGCGGGCGCACGCCCGTCCTGCCGGCGCGCGAACTCGAAAAACTCGGCTTTCGCATCGCCATCTTCCCCGGCGGAACGGCGCGCGCGGTCGGCCACGCGCTCGACGCCTATTTCCGCACGCTGAAGGCCGACGGCACCACCGCCGCCATGCGCGAACGGATGCTCGATTTCGCGGGGATCAACGCGGTGCTCGGCACCGACGCGATCCTTGCCGACGCCAAACGCTACGACAGTTGAGGACCGCCGCCCGATGCCCATCGATCCCGTAACGCTCGCCGTCCTCAAGGGCCGCCTCGAACAGATCGCGGACGAGATGGACGCCACGCTCTTCCGCACG
>JAYRKO010000321.1:0-3892 GCA_041905745.1 Tagaea sp.
AATTCATCATGAACGTGGCGCCCGACCAGGCGGCGCAGATGAAGGCGATGCCCAATCTTTCCATCGTCAGCGGCGAAACGATGCGCATCGTGTTCCTGCAGATGGCGTCGATCGACAAGACGCCGGTCGCGCAGTTCAAGGATCCGCGCGTGCGCAAGGCGATCAACCACGCCATCGACCGCGCGGCGATGGTGAAGAACCTCGTGGGCGAAGGGGCGCGCGTCCTCAACACGATCTGCTTCCCAAGCCAGTTCGGCTGCACGGACGAAGGCGCTGCGGTCTACGCCTACGATCCGGCGAAGGCCAAGGCCCTGCTCGCCGAAGCGGGCTTCCCCAACGGCTTCGACGTCGATCTCTATTCGTACCGCGACAGGCCGCAGGCCGAAGCGATGGTGGGTTACCTGCGTGCGGTCGGCATCCGCGCGAACCTCCGCTTCCTTCAGTACGCGGCCTTCCGCGACCAGCTGCGCGCGGGCCAGGCGGCCTTCGCGCACCAGACGTGGGGCTCGTTCTCGGTCAACGACGTTTCGGCGAACACGCCCGTCTTCTTCAAGTTCGAGGACGACGACGTGACCCGGGATCCGGAAGTGCGCGACCTGCTGGAAAAGGGCGACGGGTCGGTCGATCCGGCGGCGCGCAAGGCCGCCTACCGGCAGGCGCTGGCGACGATCGCCGAGCGCGCCTACACGGTGCCGCTCTATTCGCTGACGACGTTCTACGTGCTGTCGAGCGATCTCGCCTTTACGGCCTATCCGGATGAACTGCCGCGCTTCTGGGAGACGCGCTGGAAATAGGAGCGGCGCGCTCGTGCTGGGCTTCGCCGCCCGCCGGCTTGCGCTTGCGCTGGCGGTTGCACTCGCCGTTTCGGCGGCGAGCTTCGTGCTTCTGCGCCTGTCGGGCGACGTGGCCACGGCAATCGCCGGCGAGGGCGCCCGGGCCGAGGATATCGCACAAGTCCGCAAGACCTACGGCCTCGACCGGCCGCTCGTCGTCCAGTATCTCGACTGGCTCGGCCGCACGCTGCGCGGCGATCTCGGCACGTCGCTCTATTTCAAGACGGAAGTGACGTCGCTCGTCGCCGACAAACTGCCGGTCACGCTCGTCCTCGGCTGCACGTCGATCCTGTTCGCGCTGCTTGTGTCGCTGCCGTTGGGCATCCTCGCCGCCCTCCATCCGAACACGTGGATCGACCGACTGTGCCTCGGGCTGGCCGTGCTCGGGCAGGCGTTGCCGAATTTCTTCTTCGCGCTGTGCCTGATCCTGCTCTTCTCGATCACGCTGCGCTGGCTGCCGGTTTCGGGTACGGGCACGTGGCAGCATTTCGTGATGCCCACCTTGGCGCTCGGCTACTACGTGGCGCCGGCCTTCATGCGGCTCGTGCGGGCGGGCATGATCGAGACGCTGGCGGCGGACTATGTGCGCACGGCGCGCGCGAGCGGCCTGTCGCCGGCGAGCGTCGTGTTCAAGCATGCGCTGCGCAACGCGCTTATCCCCGTCGTGGCGCTCGCGGCCGTGCAGCTCGGCTTCCTGCTCGGCGGATCGATCGTCGTGGAAACGATCTTCGCGCTCGACGGGCTGGGCTACCTCGCCTACCAGAGCATCACCTACAAGGATTTTCCGACGACGCAGGCGGTCGTGCTGCTGCTGTCGGTCGTCTACGTGTTCCTGACGCTGGCGGCCGACCTCGTCAATGCGTGGCTCGACCCGCGCCTTCGGGTCGCCTGAAATGGACGTCACCCTTCCGACGCATGCTTCCATCCTGCGCGGGCGCATATTCGGCCATGCCGGCCTGATGGCCGGGATGGCGCTGCTCGCCGTCGCCTTCGCCTTCGCGATCTTCGCTCCGCTGCTCGCCCCGCACGATCCGTACTATCAGGACCTGTCCGCACGGCTCATCCCGCCGATCTGGCACGAACGCGGCACGTGGCTCCATCCCTTCGGCACCGACAATCTCGGTCGCGACTATCTCTCGCGCACGATCTACGGCGCGCGCGTTTCGCTGCTGATCGGCTTCTCCGTGATGGTCGTATCGGGCCTGATCGGCACGACGATGGGGCTCGTCGCCGGTTATTTCGGCGGCCGCACCGACATGGCCGTCAGCTTCGTCGTCACCGCGCGACTCGCCATGCCGGTCGTGCTGGTGGCACTGGCGGTCGTGGCGCTGGTCGGCGGCTCGCTCGTCGTCGTGATCGCCGTCCTCGGCCTTCTCAAATGGGATCGCTTCGCGGTCGTCATGCGCGCGGCAACGCAGCAGGCGCGCGCGCAGGATTACGTCGCCGCGGCCAAGGCGACGGGTGCCTCCACGCTGCGCGTCCTGCTGGGCGAAGTGCTGCCCAACGTGCTGCCGCATCTCGTGGTCGTCGCCACGCTGGAAATGGCAAGCGCGATCCTGCTCGAAGCTGCGCTCTCCTTCCTCGGCCTCGGCGTACAGCCGCCGCTGCCGAGCTGGGGCCTGATGGTGTCGGAGGCGAAGGCCTACATGTTCTTCAGCTTCTGGATGATCGCCATCCCCGGTACGGCGCTGGGCCTACTGGTGCTCGCGATCAACCTCGTGGGCGACGGTATCCGCGACGTCGCGGCACCCGAGGGACGGGCATGAGCGCGCTTCTTTCCGTGGAAGACCTGCAGGTCGATCTTGCGGTGCCGGCCGGTACGCTGCACGCGGTACGCGGCATTTCCTTCGACGTCGCGCGCGGCGAGACGCTGTGCCTTGTCGGTGAATCCGGATGCGGCAAGTCGATGACGGCTCTGGCGCTGATGGGCCTCCTGCCGCGAAATGCCCGGCGGCGCGCGCGCCGCCTCGTCTTCGACGGGGTCGACCTCGCGGCCGCAACGCCGGCCGAGACGAACGCGCTGCGCGGACGGCGCCTGTCGATGATCTTCCAGGAGCCGATGACCGCGCTCAATCCCGCCTACACGATCGGGAACCAGCTTGCCGAGGTCTACCGCCGCCACAAGGGCGGCACGCCGGCCGAGGCGCGCGCGCGGGCGGCGTTCCTCCTCGGCAAGGTCGGCATCGCTGCGGCGGGCGACCGTCTCGGCCAGTATCCTCATCAGCTGTCGGGCGGCCTGCGCCAGCGCGTGATGATCGCGATGGCACTGATGTGCGAGCCGGCGCTGATCGTCGCCGACGAGCCGACGACGGCGCTCGATGTGACGATTCAGGCCCAGATCCTCAAGCTGCTGAAGGACCTGCAGCGCGAATTCGGCATGGCGCTGGTGCTGATCACGCACGATCTGGGCGTCGTCGCGCGCGTGGCCGACCGCGTTGCGGTGATGTACGCCGGCGCCATCGTCGAGCGCGGCACCGCCGGCCAGATTTTCGCCGCCCCCCGCCACCCCTACACCGCCGGCCTCATCGACTGCATCCCCGTGCCCGGCCGCACGAAGCCGGGCGAAAAGTTGGGTGCGATCCCGGGAACCGTGCCGGCGCTCGTGGGCGAGGTCGCCGGCTGCGCCTTCCGCACGCGCTGCGCCTTCGCCGAAGCTGCTTGCGCATCCACCCCGCCGGTCCGTGCCGCGGACGGCCACGAATGGGCCTGCATCCGGGGGGCGGCGTGAGCGAACTCATGCGCATCGAAGGCGTGCGGCGCGACTTCGCGGTTTCGCGCGGCCTGTTCGCGCGCCGGCGCACGCTCCACGCCGTCAACGGCGTCGACCTCGAACTCGCCAAGGGCGAGGTGCTGGGGATCGTGGGCGAATCCGGCTGCGGCAAGTCGACGCTCGCCCGCATGCTGCTGGGGCTGGTCCCGGCGAGTGCGGGGCGCATCATGCTGGGCGGAGCGGATGTCGCGCGGATGGACCGGCGCGTGCTGGCCGCGCGCGTGCAACCTGTTTTCCAGGACCCTTACGGCTCGCTCAATCCGAGGAAGCGCATCGCGTCCATCGTGGC
>JAYRKO010000322.1:0-3892 GCA_041905745.1 Tagaea sp.
ATGCCGTTCCGATCCGGGTCGAGCCGATCGGCGGCGACTGGCGGATCGCGGCCCTCTAGGCCGGCGGGCGCATCGCTTCCTTCGCCTTCGCCGCAAGCTGGTCGAGGCTGAAGGGCTTGGGCAGGAAATGGACGTTCTCGAAGCCGGCGAGGTTCTGCCGGAACTGCTCTTCCGCATAGCCCGAGATGCAGACGATCTTCAGCGCCGGGAACAGCTTGCGCGCCTCGCGGATCAGCGTCGTGCCGTCCATCTGCGGCATGACGACGTCGGTGATCATCAGGTCCACGGTGGCGCCGATCTCGCGCACGATGTCGAGCGCGGCGTCGCCCGTCTTCGCCTCGACGACCTTGTAGCCCTTGTTGCGCAGCGCGCGCGCGCCGAACAGGCGCACCGCGTCCTCGTCCTCGACCAGCAGCACGGTGCCCGCACCCGTCAGGTCGCGCCGGCGCGCGCTCGCGCCGTCGCTCGCTTCCTCCTGCGCGGGCCCGTTCCAGCGCGGCAAAAGCAGCGTGAAGGTCGAGCCATGGCCGATCTTGCTGTCGACCAGCACGAAGCCGCCGGTCTGGCGCACGATGCCGTAGACGGTCGACAGCCCCAGACCGGTGCCCGAGCCCACCGCCTTGGTCGAGAAGAACGGTTCGAAAATGCGCCCGATGATGTCGGGCGCGATGCCCGTGCCGGTATCGGCCACGTCGACGCGCACGTATTCGCCGGCCGGAATTTCCTCGTCGCCGAAGCGCTCGGGCGCAGTCTTCGTGGCGTTCGAGGTGCGGATGGTCAGCGTGCCGCCGCTGCCCATCGCGTCGCGCGCGTTGACGGCCAGGTTGATGATGACCTGCTCGAGCTGGCCCTGGTCGACGCGGACCAGCCACAGGTCGCGCGCATGCACGACCTTGAGCTCGATCGCCGCGCCGATGAGCCGGCGCAGCAGGTGCGAAAGTTCGGTCAGCGCATCGGTGACGTCGAGCACCTTTGGCTGCAGCGTCTGCTGGCGCGAGAAGGCGAGGAGCTGGCGCACGAGGTTCGCCGCGCGATTCGCGTTCTGGCGGATTTGCATGATGTCGGCGAAGGACGCGTCGCCCGGCTGATGACGCAACAGCAGCAGGTCGCAGAAGCCGATCATCGCGGTCAGCAGGTTGTTGAAGTCGTGCGCCACGCCGCCCGCGAGCTGACCGACGGCCTGCATCTTTTGCGACTGTGCGAACTGCTGTTCGAGCCGGCGCTGCTCGCTGATGTCGAGGAAGTGGAGGATCGTGGCGCCGTCGGCACCCGCCGCCTCGTCGAGCGCGCGCGCGAACGTGGCGACGACGCGTTCCTTGCCGTCCACGCCCACAAGCCGAACGTTGATGTGCTCGGGCGCACGATCGCCGGCGGCAGCCCCGCTCGACGCGGCGGCGAGCCGGCGCAGCTTGCCGATCAGTTCGGCGCGTTCCTCGGGCACCACGAACATGGTCAGGTTCCGCCCGGCCGCCCCCTCGCGGTCGGCGCCGGCCAGGCGCTGGAAGGCGCGATTGGTTTCGGTCAGCCGGCCTTCGGGATCGACCAGCGCGATGCCCACGGGCGCGTTCTCGAAGAAGCGGCGGAAGCCAAGTTCGCTGCGGGCAAGCGCGCTCGCCATTTCGCGCACCGGCTCGGCGTCGCGCGCCATTGCGCGCACGACGATACCGTCGGTGCCGGCGGCATCGACCGTCTGCTCGACGGACAGCAGGGCCGGCGCGCCGGCCAGATGACGGAAGCGCACGTCGCCTTTGGAAACCGCAAGTCCGCCGAACGGGTCGTAGGGCGCGGTGCCGGGCGGGATCGTCTCGGCAAGAACGTCGTGCAGGCGAAGCCCGCCGGTCAATTCGGCCAGCGGCCGGCCGAGCATGTCGGCGAAGGCGGCGTTGGCGAACACAAAGCGGCCGCCGGCATCGAGCGCGTAGAAGCCCACCGGCGCGCCGGCAAGAAACGAAGCGGCCCCGCGATCCGAGATCACGCCGCTTTGCGCCTTCTTGCCGCCGAAAAGCCTGCCGAACACCATGCGCCGGAGCCTAGCAGGCTCAGCCGTTGGCGGCGAGTACGCGGCCGCACAGATAGAGCGAGCCGCAAACGAGCACCGGGATCGCCGGATCGGCATCGGCCGCAAGCGATGCGACGGCCGCATTTTCGTCGGCCGCTTCGGTGACGTCCCGGACGCCGACGGCGCGTGCCGCGGCGGCGATTTCCGATGCCGGCCGCGAGAGCGGCTCGCCAAGGATGGGGATCGCGCGCAGCCGGCGCACCTGTCCCGCGATATGGCGCAGGAACGTCGCGGGCTCCTTCGTCGACAGCATGCCGAAGACGAGATCGATCCTGCGCGACCCGATCCAGCCGGCAAGCGCTTCGCCCGCCGCCTCGTTGTGGCCGCCGTCGAGGAAGAGCGGCACGCCGGCGGGCAGGGCTGCGGCGAGCGGGCCGCGCGTCAATCGCTGGAGACGTGCGGGCCATTCGGCGCCGGCGAGGCCGGCCGCCATTGCGCCGGCATCGAGCCCCAGGATCTCCGCCACCGCGACCGCCAGCCCGGCATTGCCGAACTGGTGCGGCCCCGGCAGGGACGGAAGCGGAAGCTCGATCGCCGCTCGGCCGACATAGCGCAGCCCGCCGGCCGACGGCGCGATGGTCCATTCCCGGCTGTGCCGGAACAGCGGCGCACCCAGCTCGACGCCGCGCGCATCGAACACGGCGGCGGCGTCGGGCGGCTGGACGCCCACCGCCGTCGGCACGCCGGGCTTCATGATGCCGGCCTTCTCGCCCGCGATCAGCGCCAGCGTGTCGCCCAGATACTGCATGTGGTCGAAGGAGATGGGCGTGAGCGCGATCGCGGCGGGCTTGCGCACGAGGTTCGTGGCGTCGAGCCGGCCGCCCATGCCGGTTTCCAGCAGCACGAAATCGGCCGGTGCGCGCGCGAAGGCGAGGAAGGCCGCGGCCGTCGTGATCTCGAAGAACGTGATCGGCGCGCCGGCGTTGACGCGCTCGATCTCCTCGAGGATCGCGGCGAGGGCCGCATCGTCCACCGGCGCTCCGGCAAGGCGGATGCGCTCGTTGAAGCGCACGAGGTGCGGCGAGGTGTAGACGTGGACGCGCTTGCCCGCCGATTCGAGCATCGCGCGCAGATAGGCGATGGTCGATCCCTTGCCGTTGGTGCCGGCGACGTGGACGACGGGGGCGAGCGCATCCTGCGGGTCGCCGAGTGCGCGCATCAGTGCACGCACCCGGTCGAGCGACATGTCGATCGCCTTGGGGTGGAGCGTCTTCAGCCGCTCCAGAATCGGGTCGGCGCTCACGTCCTTGCGGACGGGATGTCGAGCTGGGGCTGGGGCAGCTTGACGACGTCGGCGCGCGGCTGCGGATCGGTCAGCAACCGCAGCAGGCGCACGAGCATCGCGCGCAGCTCGTGCCGGTGGACGACCATGTCGACCATGCCGTGTTCGAGCAGGTATTCGGCCTTCTGGAAGCCGGGGGGCAGCTTTTCGCGCAGCGTCTCTTCGATGACGCGCGCGCCCGCAAAGCCGATCGTGGCGCCTGGCTCGGAAATCGCGATGTCGCCCAGCATGGCGAAGGACGCGGACACGCCGCCCGTTGTCGGGTCGGTCAGCACGACGATGTAGGGAAGCCCCGCTTCCTTGACCTCTTCGGCCGCGATGACGGTGCGCGGCATCTGCATCAGCGACAGTATGCCTTCCTGCATGCGCGCCCCGCCCGAGGCCGGGATGACGATGAGCGGCGCCTGCTGCAGCACGGCGAGCTTCGCCGCCGCGACGAGACCTTCGCCCACGGCCAGGCCCATCGAGCCGCCCTGGAATTCGAAATCGAATACGGCCACGACCGTGCCGATGCCGCCGATGCGCCCGTGCGCGACGAGGATCGCGTCCTG
>JAYRKO010000323.1:0-3891 GCA_041905745.1 Tagaea sp.
TCGAGAAGCTGCCGATCCGCACGACGCGGCCGAGCCCGTCGAGTGCCGCGAGGCGGGGCGACGGCTCGGGCTCGAAGTCGGCGAAGATCTCGTCCTCGACGATCGTCAGGTCGTGCGCGGCGGCGGCGTTGAGAAGGCGATGGGCCGTCTGCGGCGCCAGCGTGGCGCCGGTCGGGTTCTGCAGGGCGGAATTGGTCACGTAGAGGCGCGGCCTGTGCTGCGCGAGGATCGCGGCGAAGGCGTCCGGATCGGGCCCCGTCGGGCCGTAGGGAATGCCGACGACCTTGGCGCGGTGCGCGCGCAGCAGCGCGCGGAAATTGAAGTAGCACGGATCGTCGACCAGCACCGTGTCGCCCGGCTGCAGCAGATAGCGGCACACGAGATCGATCGCCTGCGTGCCCGAGGACGTCAGCAGGATGCGCTCGGCGCCGGCCTCGATCCCTTCGGCGGCGAAGCGGCGCGCGAGAGTGGCGCGCAGCGTCGCGGTCCCGCGCGTGCCGCCGTAATTGGAAAGGACCACGTCTTCCGCGCGCGCAAGGCGACGCAGCGCGCGGCGGATCGCGTCGTTGGGCATCCAGTCGGGCGGCAGCCAGCCGCAGCCTGGCGTCGACATCTCGGCACCCGCATCGAGCGACTGGCGCGAGACCCAGAACGGGTCGATCGCGCGGTCCTGCGGCGGGGTTGCCTCGGCAAGCGCGAAGGGCGGTACTGCGCCGGAGACGTAGAAGCCCGATCCGCGGCGCGCGCGGATTGCCCCTTCGGCCGCCAGCCGGTCGTAGGCCTCGACGACCGTCGACGGCGATACGCCCATCGTCGCCGCGAAACCGCGGATCGAAGGCAGCCGTTCGCCGGTCGCAAGCGCGCGCGAGGCAATGCGCGCGCGGATCGCCGCCATCACCGCGCCCGTGCGCGTTTCCGCTTGCCCCGTCATTGCGCACCTCAAAGTGTATCGGTTTCGATGTCAATACAGTTTGGCCAAATTGTATCGAACCGTGCCTAGCCCCGCCAGCGCCCCGCGCCCTACGTTGCCGGTCAACGGCGGGGAGAAGGCACATGCGGTGGACGGCGGACGGCTGGGGCAGCGGCCTCGTGGGCGTGCTCATCTTCAGCGGCTCGCTGCCCGCCACGCGCGTGGCGGTCGGCGGCTTCGCGCCGCTTTTCCTCACCTCGGCGCGCGCGGCGATCGCGGCGTTGCTGGGTGCCTGCCTGCTGCTGGCCCTGCGCGAGAAACGCCCGGCGCGGGCCGATATCGGCCCGCTCGCCGTCGTGGCGCTGGGGGTCGTGATCGGCTTCCCGCTGCTGACGGCGCTGGCGCTGCGCCACATCACGTCGGCGCATTCGATCGTCTTCATCGGCCTGCTGCCGCTGGCGACCGCGCTGTTCGGCGTGCTGCGCGCGGGCGAGCGGCCGAAGCCGGCCTTCTGGTTTTTTTCGGTCGCGGGTGCGGCCGCCGTCGCGGGCTTCGCGCTGGCGCAAAGCGAAGGCGCGTCGCTCGAAGGCGATCTCATGATGGTCGGCGCCGTCCTGCTCTGCGGCCTCGGCTATGCCGAAGGGGCAGCGCTTTCGCGGCGGCTGGGCGGCTGGCAGGTCATCTCTTGGGCGCTTGCGCTATCGTTTCCCGTTTCGACGCTTGCGGCCGTCACGACGCGGCCCGACACGTTCGGTAACATCGGCCTGCCGGCATGGGTTGGGCTCGCCTACGTCTCGGTCTTCAGCATGCTGGTCGGGTTCGTCTTCTGGTATCGCGGCCTCGCGCGCGGCGGAATCGCGGGCGTGGGCCAGCTCCAGCTGCTGCAGCCCTTCTTCGGGCTGGTGCTCGCGGGCCTGCTGCTGGGCGAACCGGTCGCGTGGACGATGTTCGCCGCGACCGGCTTCGTGGTGCTGTGCGTGGCGGGCGCGAAGCGCTTCGCCTGAGCGGCACCCGCTACGCCTTCCCCGAAACGCCCGCGTCGGCGAACGTGGCCATGCCGTTGTGGCAGGCAAGGGCCCCGCGCACGACGGCGATGGCGAGTGCCGCCCCCGACGCTTCGCCTAACCGCATGCCGAAATCGAACAACGGCTTGCGGGCGAGCCTTTCGAGCAGCCGGCGGTGGCCGGGTTCGGCCGACATGTGGGCGACCTGGCAATGGTCGATCCCGTGCGGGTCGAGCGCGTGGACGACCGCGCCCGCGACCGTGCAGGCGAACCCGTCGAGCAGCACGGGCACGCGCGCGAGCCGGGCCGCCAGAATCGCGCCGACGATGGCCGCAAGCTCGTAGCCGCCCACGCGCGCCAGCACGTCGAGCGGCGCGCGCTTTTGCGAAAAATGCAGCTTCGCGGCGAGATCGATCGTCGCCTTCTTGCGCGCGAGCGCTTCGCCCGCCACGCCCGTGCCGGGTCCGGCCCACTCCTCGGCCGTGCCGCCGAATAGGCCCACGCACAGCGCCGCAGCCGACGTCGTATTGGCGATGCCCATCTCGCCGAGGCAGAGAAGATCGATGCCCGGCTCCACCGCCATCATCCCGTAGGCGATGGCGCGCGCGCATTCCCCCTCGTCCATCGCCGGTCCGGCGGCGAAATCGGCGGTCGGCTTTTCGAGCGCCATCTCGTAGACGCGCAGTTCGGCGTCGAAGGCGGTGCAGAGCTGGTTGACCGCCGCACCGCCGGAAACGAAGTTCTGCACCATCTGCGCGGTCACCGCCGCCGGGAAGGCGGAAACGCCGCGCGCGGCGATGCCGTGGTTGGCCGCGAAAACCGCCACGCGCGGGCGATTGATGCGCGGCGGGTGCGCGGCCTGCCAGGTCGCCATCCAGCCGGAAATGTCCTCGAGCCGGCCCAGCGCGCCGGCAGGTTTGGTGAGCTGGCCCTCGCGGGCGGCGGCCTTGGCGGCGGCATCGCCGTCGGGGCCCGGCAGCTCGGGCAGCAGGGCAAGGATCTCGGCGAAGGACGCGACGGGCTCGGGCATGGGCGGGGCGGCTTTCTTGGCTGGCGTTGCTCGCCGTGGCGTCCTATCTTCCCGCGCCCTTCTCCGCAAGCCCGCGCATAGCCAGCCCCTGCCGATGTCCGCCGAAACCGATTCCGACTTCGTCGCCGACCGGCCCGGATTCGGCAACGAATTGCGCCTCGCCTTCGCGTTCCTGACGCGCGTGCCGGTCCGCCTGCCCGCCCACATCGCCGACCTGCCGCTGGCCTGCGCCGTGCGCGCCTTTCCCCTCGCGGGCCTCGTACCGGGACTTGCCGGCGCGCTCGTCTACGCGCTCGCCTGGGCGATCGGCATCCCGCCCACGCTTGCGGGCCTGCTCGCCGTCGCCGCGATGGCCTGGACGACCGGCGCGCTGCACGAGGACGGGCTTGCCGATTTCGCCGACGCGGGCGGCGGGCGCGAGCCCGAGCGGCGGCTCGAAATCATGCGCGACAGCCGCATCGGCACGTTCGGCGTGCTTGCCCTCGTCGTGTCGACGGGCTTGCGCGCGGGCGCGCTTTCCTACCTTGCGGGGCCCGGCGACGTGGCGCTGGCGCTGATCGCGGCATCGTGCGCGTCGCGCGCGTGCGTCGCCTACGCGATGAATGCGCTGCCGCACGCGCGCAGCAACGGGCTGTCGCACGGCGCCGGCCGCCCCGGCCGCGCACGCACGCTCGACGCGCTCGCCATCGGTGCGGCTTTCCTGCTGCTTGCCGGCCCGATGACGGCGATCGTGGGCGCGGCGTTCGCCACACTCGCCACGCTTGCCGCCCTCGCGCGCGCACGCATGCTCCTCGGCGGGCAGACCGGCGACGTGCTCGGCAGCGTCCAGCAGATTTCCGAGATCGCGATCCTGCTCGCGGCTCTCGTCGTGCAGTCATTCTAGAAAAGAAAGAGAAACACCGGATGGACGGACTGATCGAAACGCGCTTCTGGCTCGTGCGCCACGC
>JAYRKO010000324.1:0-3875 GCA_041905745.1 Tagaea sp.
CCACGTCTGTCGCCCTCTATCTCTTCAACAACAAGCGTTCGGCGCTGGCCGGCATCGAAAGCCGCTTCGGCGTGCGCGTCTCGTTCCACTCGGACGACTCGCTGATCCCGCCCGCCTTCCGCATCGAGCGCGCGAAGGCGAAGTCCGCCGAAGCGCAGGGTGCGGCGCCGATCCGCCACGTCGAGGACTTCACGCCCTCGCTCGGCACGTCGGCCGACCCGACCGACATGCGCGGACGCGACGACGCCGACGATCGCGACGAGGACCGCAGCCGCGAGGCCGACGGCCAGCGCGCGTCGCGCGAGAACGAGCGCGACGGCGAAGGCAGCCGCCGCCGCCGCCGCCGCCGCGGACGCGGACGCGACCGGGACGAGCGCGGCGAACGCCCGCAGTCGGGCGGCGAAGGCCAGCAGCATGTGCAGGCGGCCGAAGGCGCCGCCGGCAACGCGCCGCAGGGCGAAGATTCCGGTGAACGGGACGATGCATCGCAGGGCGGCGAAATCCCGCGCGAAGGTGCGGCCGGCGATCAGGGCGGCGAGGACGGCGCCCGCCGTCGCCGTCGTCGCGGCCGTCGCGGCGGCCGCCGTCGCGGCCGACGGGGCGAGGAAGGCGGCGAAGCCGCCGAAGGCGCCCCGCAGACCGAGGGCTCGGCGATGCCCACGCCCGCCAATCCCGAACCGGCCTACGTGCCGCCGGCACCGGCCTATGCGCCGCCGCCGGCCTACGCGATCGACCCGCAGTTGGGCCGCGTGCAGGGCCCCGGTGACGACCGCTTCCCGCCCGCCGAACGCGTCGCCGGTCCCGGCGATGCGCACGACTGGCCATGGAACAAGCCTGCCGCCCCGGCCGCGCCTGCGGTTTCGGCGCCGGCGCCGGCCGCAAGCGAACCGATCCGCGTCGCCGAACCGGCCGCACCGGCATCGGCAGCCGACGTGCAGCCGCCGCCGGAAGATCCCAACCGGCCGAAGAAGCGCGGCTGGTGGAACCGGCTGACCGGCTGATCGTCGGAAAATCGAAATGCGCGAAACGGCGCGTCCTTCGGGGCGCGCCGTTTTCGTTTCAGGCCTTGCGCCAGGCCTTGAGGCGGGCGACGGCTTCGCGCATGTCGGCCATCGTGCCGGCGAACGAGAAACGCACGAAGCGGTTGCCGCGCGCGGGGTCGAAATCGACGCCCGGCGTGGCCGCCACGCCCGCCTCGGCCAGCATGCGCCGGCAGAATTCGGGGCTGTCGTTCGTCAGGTGCGCGACGTCGGCGTAGAGATAGAAGGCCCCGTCGGGCGGCGCGAATTCGCGGAAGCCCGCTTTGGGCAGTTCGGCCAGCAGGTAGTCGCGGTTGGCGCGATAGTTGCGCACGTAGCCATCCATCTCGGCGTAGGCGTCGAAGGCCGCGATCGCTGCGACCTGCGCCAGCGTGGGCGGCGAGATGAACAGGTTCTGCGCCAGCCGTTCGACCGTGCGCACCAGATCGGGCGGCACGACGAGCCAGCCCAGGCGCCAGCCGGTCATCGAGAAGTATTTGGAAAAACTGTTGACGATGATCGCGTCCTCGCCCAGCGAAAGCGCGGTCGTGCCCGCGCCTTCGTAGACGATGCCGTGGTAGATCTCGTCGGACACCAGCCGCGTGCCCGCCTTCGCGCACCATTCGTAGAGTGCCGCGAGTTCCGCCCGGCCCAGCATCGTCCCGGTCGGGTTGGCCGGGCTCGCCACGATGAGCCCCGCGAAATTCCCGCCCGCCGCGTCGAGCAGCGCCGGTGTGGGCTGGAAACGTTCGGCCGCCGTCGCCGGCAGGCCGACCGGTACGCAGTCGATCGCCTTCAGGATGTTGCGGTAGGCCGGATAGCCCGGATCGGCCAGAGCCACGCGCTCGCCCGCGTCGAACGCGGCAAGGAAGGCGAGCATGAAGCCGCCCGAAGATCCCGTCGTCACGCACACGCGCGCCGGGTCGAGATCGACGCCGTAGACGTCGCGGTAGTGGCGCGCGATGCGCTTGCGCAGTTCGGGCACGCCCATCGCGTCGGTGTAGCCGAGCTTGTCGGCGTCGAGTGCGGCCTTCGCCGCCGCGCGCACGGTCGTCGGGGCGGGCGTGCCGGGCTGGCCCACTTCCATGTGCACCGTGCGGTCCGACGGATCGGCGAGGCCCGCATCGCGCAGGGCCGCCGCGCGCATCACGTCCATCACGATGAAGGGCGCGATGTCGGCGCGCCGGGCGGATTTCAGCGTCACGTCCCGCTCTCGCCTATTGCGTGCCGACGGCGAGGCCGGAACCGCGCGGATCGGCTTCCATGCGGCAGTTCTCCGGCTTCGAGGAGAGCCCGTCGGGACAGACGATCGCCTGCACGCGCGCCGGTCCGTCGCCCGAAGCGCCCGGCATCGTCGCCCGTCGTGCCGCAAGCGCGCGGCCGATCTCGACCTCGCCCACCAGCCCGTCGAGCGCCACCTGCGCCAGCGCCAGCGGCGCGGAAGCGCCGCCGCCCGCCGTTCCCACGAACACGGCGTCCTTCTGTTCCCGGATGCCGATCACGGCCGTCAGCCAGCGCGAGGAAAGCGCGGCCCCGTCGGGCGCCGGCGCGAACAGCATGCCCGCACCGGCGGGAATGCGGCCGATGCCGAACGGCCGGTAACCGGTGAAGGCACACGCCACCGCCATGCCGCGCCGGTCGATGACGGCGATGCCCGTGCCCGCGAGCGTGTCGGGTTCCGCCGGGAAGGCGCCGCCGGCGCCCGCAAGTGCAGCCAGTCGCGGCGCCGCGATCGCCTCGGTCAGCGGTCGTGTGGGCATCAGGTCGGGGCCGAGGAACGTCGCCCGGTCGCGCGCGGCGGCGGCGGCCGTCGACTGGACGAGAGCGGGCCGGTCGGCCGGCGCGATCGAACGCCAGCGACCTTCGAGCGCGCCGTAAATCTGGCCGGCCGCGAGCGATCCGACGGCGGGCACGTTGCCGACATAGATCTCGTTCTTCGAACCGACGCGAGCCGACGGGCCGAACTGCGGCGCGCCGGCCGAGAAATCCTCGAAGCGGAAATCGATGCCGGCAGCCTGCAGCGACTGCGCGACCGCACGGCCGAGTGCGCCGTGATGCAGGTCGCCCGGCCCGCGCTGGCGGATCGCGCCCAGCATCACGGCCATGTCCGGCTGCACCAGCGGCACGCCTTCCGACAGCGTCGTGCCCGACGGCGCGAAAAGCGCGCGCAGCGCCGGATCGGCGGCGACCGTGCCGGCATGGGCGGCAAGCTCGTTGGCGAAGGCGCGGGTCACCGGCGCGCCCGATCGCGCGAGGAGTTCGGCCGGCGCCAGCACCTGCTCCCAGCGCAGCCCGCCGAAGCGCGCATGCAGCGTAAAAAGGCCGCGCGGCAGCCCGGGCGTGGCGAGCGTGGAATCGGGCCGCGCGGCGACGGCCGGGAAGGACAGCATCTCGACCCCGCGCACGCGCCCGCTCGACGTGCTCACGAGGCACATACCCCCGCCACCCAGCGGCACCTGCGAGGGATAGGCGACCGAGAGCACGAAGCCGGCGGCAACCGCCGCGTCGACCGCGGACCCGCCGGCCGACAGCATGTCGCGTGCGGCAAGGGCCGCGCGCGGCTCGTCGGCGACCACGCCGCCCAGGAAGCCGCGCACCGAACCGACAATGCCCGGCGTCTCCTTCGATCCGCCGAACCAGCCGCAGCCGGAAAGCGTGCCGACGGCGAGCAGCGCCGCCACAATTGCGCCACGGCCGTAAGATTGATTTCGGGGGGTCGGCGGCATAGCCTTGCGACGACTCACGGCGGAAAACTCGAAACGCTCCATCCGCAGGAAATACGCCATTCTCGGCCCATTCGCCAATCTCGGATTTTCGGGGCGCGCCGCACGGACGGCCACGGTACTTCTTGCCGTC
>JAYRKO010000001.1:0-25490 GCA_041905745.1 Tagaea sp.
CTTCGGCGGTCGAGCGGAACACGGCGGCGACATCGTTGTAGCCTTCGACGTCCGCCTTCTGGGCGAAATAGAGGTAGCGGCGGTTGGCCTGGCTCTCGCCGGCGAACGCGTCCTTGAGATGCTTTTCGGTCTTGGTTCCCTTGAGCTTGGGCATGGGAGGCTCCCTCGTTCCGTCGATGGTTCGGCGCGCACGTTCGTATCGTGCTTGCGCCCGCCCGGACCCTGCGCCCGGGACGCCCATCATATGGACCCTGCAAGCGTCAGGGTCAATACCCTAGAACGATTCCAAACTAGTTGAGAACCGTTTGCAGAATAATATTATTTCGAGGTTACCCGAACGACGACATCGACCCGCGACACGCGCATGCCCGAGGGTGCGGCCGGCAGCGCGGCAAGCGAAACCTGCTCGGCCGGAATGTCCTGCAAACGGCCTTCGGTCTCGAAATAGAAATGATGGTGATCGCCGGTATTGGTGTCGAAATACGAGCGGCCCGGCTCGACGACGACCTCGCGCAGAAGCCCGCCGCGCGTGAACTGGTTGAGCGCGTTGTAGATCGTGGCGAGCGGCACGTCGACGCCGGCTGCGCGCGCTTCGGCATGTAGTTCGTCGGCCGTCAGATGGCGGTGCCCGCCCGCTTCCAGCACGCGCAGCAACTGCACGCGCTGGCGCGTCGGGCGCAGGCCCGCCGCCTTGAGGCGCTGAATCGCGGACGCGTAGGGCCGTTCGTCGGTCATGGAATTCATATATGCCGAAATCGCGGCAAATGAAAGGCCTGCCGGCCTTTCTGGAATGGCTCCAATCCGGATAGTCAACCCGGAAAGCCGAAGCCCTGCAGCAAGTCGTTGAGAAAGCGGGCCACGACGGCCGGCCAGAGCGTGCCCGACAGGCGCACGAGGCCCCCCAGAAGGGCCGCGTAGAACACGACCGACACGAACAGGTAGGCGAAGGTGAGCGCGTCGATTTCCGCCAGCAGGAACCAGCCCGGCGCCAGCATCGCGCCATAGACGAGCGCCTGGATCGCGTCGGCCTTCGCAAAGCCGTAGCGGCGCGCCAACGCCTTCAGCAACAGGCCGCGGAAGACGAATTCCTCGCACAGCGCAGCAAACAGCAGGCTCGTCGCCGCGACGGCGAATGCGGCCGCCGGCACCGGGGGGATCGCGATCCATTGTCCGCCCGCCAGCACTTCCAGCGCGCGCGAGACGAGCGTGAGCAGCGCCACCGCCGGCCAAGCGAGGGCCGGCCGGACGCCCGGCCGCTGGTCGATCGCCGCACGCGGGTCGGCCCGCTCGACGAAACGCAGCCAGACGAGCGGCAGCGCCAGCCATACGGCACCGCGCCACAGTTCGGCGACGATGCGCGCCGACGCGACGTCGGCGCTCGCCATGTCGCTGAGCGGAACGAGGGCGAGCCGCACGCCCCACGCCGCCGCGAGAACCGCGACGAACGCCCAGGGCCGCGTCAGACTGTCGGGCTTCTCAAAAATCGACGCAGCGCCCCGCACGCTCCCAGTCGCCGTAGCGCGTGGGCTCCGGGCCCTGCGGCCCGCCGACCTCGGGGGCCGGCTTGGGCGGTACCGGGGGCTTCGCCGGCGGCGGCGTGGCCGGGGCGACGGCCGGCTTTTCGGTCTTGGCTTCGCTCATGGACGACAGCATATGCGCGTCCGCGCCGCCCCCCGCAAGCCTTGAACGACAGGCCCGCGGCGCTTACTTCCAAGGGCATGAACTACGCCAAGACCGCCATCCTTCTGGCCGCCCTGACCGGCCTGTTCCTTGCCATCGGCTACGCGCTGGGCGGCGAGGGCGGGATGATGATGGCGCTCGTCTTCGCCGCGGCCACGAACCTGTTCGCGTACTGGAACGCCGACAAGATGGTGCTCGGCATGTACGGCGCGCGCGAGGTGGGCCCCGACGAAGCGCCCGGCTTCCACCGCATCGTCGCGAACCTCGCGGCCAACGCCGGCCTGCCGATGCCGAAGGTTTACCTGATCGACGACGCCCAGCCCAATGCCTTTGCCACCGGCCGCAATCCGGAAAATGCCGCCGTGGCCGCCACGCGCGGGCTTCTGGAAATGCTGGACGAGCGCGAGGTCGCCGCCGTGATGGCGCACGAACTGGCGCACGTGAAGAACCGCGACACGCTGACGATGACGGTGACCGCGACCGTCGCGGGCGCCATCGGCATGCTCGCGCAGTTCGCGTTCATGTTCTCGGGCTCGAACAACCGCGAACGCGGCGGGCTTGGCCCCGTGGCGACGATCGCGCTGATGATCCTGGCGCCGCTGGCCGCGAGCCTCGTGCAGATGGCGATCAGCCGGAGCCGCGAATACGAAGCCGACCGCGTGGGCGGCGAAATCTCCGGCGACCCGCTGGCGCTGGCCTCGGCGCTGGAGAAGATCGCCGCCGGCGTGGCGCACGTGCCCAGCGAAGCCGCCGAGCGCAACCCGGCGACCGCGCATCTCTTCATCATGAACCCGCTGTCGGGCGCCGGAATGGACAACCTCTTCTCGACCCATCCCAATCCGGCAAACCGCATCGCCGCCCTCGTCGAACAGGCGCGCGCGATGGGCGCCGGCGGCGGTTTCGCGCGCGCGGCCCGGCGCCGCGGGCCCTGGGGCTGAGACGTCCCTACCCTTCGCTTGCCTCTGGCGGCCTTCTGGTCCAAAAGGTCGCCTCACGCAAACGGACGGCGACGCAATGGGAAGCTTCAGGACGGCGCTCAATCGCGGGCTCGCGCGGCTCGGCTACCGGCTGGTGCGCACGGGCCGAAACGACATGTCGACCGTCACCGAGCTGCGCCGCGAACTGGGTGCCCGCATCGAGGCTTCGTGCGGCGGCACGGTGATGACGGGTCCGTTTGCGGGCATGCGCCTGCCGCCCGTCGACGCGTGGGGCGCCAACGACCGCGCCCCGCGGCTGCTGGGCAGCTACGAAAGCGACCTGCACCCGGCCCTCGAGGCCGAGATCGCGCGCAAGCCCGACTGGATCTTCAATATCGGTGCGGCCGACGGCTACTACGCGGTCGGGCTGGCGCGCCGGCTGCCGGACGCGCGCATCCTCGCCTACGACCCGCTGCCCGAAGCGCGCGAGGCGACACGCCGCGCGGCCGAACTCAACGGCGTCTACGGGCCGCGCTGGCAGTTCGCCGCCGCCTTCGACCCCGAAACGTTCCAGCCGCCCGGCGCTGGCGAGCGCGGCCTGATGTTCGTCGACTGCGAGGGCTGCGAGGCGGCCTTCTGCGAAGCGATGCCCGCGGCGGCCTTCGCGCGCGTTTCGCTGCTGATCGAGAGCCACGATTTCATCGTGCCCGGCATCGGCGCGCGGCTGGCCGCGCATTTCGCGTCCACGCACGACGTGACGTTCATCCGCGAAGGCGGGCGCGACCCGAACCGCTTCGAGATCCTGCGCAAGCTCGGCAGCTTCGAGCGCCTGCTCGCGGTGACCGAGGATCGCCCCGAGGCGATGGACTGGCTGTGGATCGTGCCGAAGGCCGGGGGCTGACGCGCCGTCAGTCGGCAGACGTCGGTCCGGCTGCGGCCGTTCCAACGCGCCCCGTTCCCGTCAACGCGCGCAGCACGCCGTAGGCCGCGCCCGCCGCGATCACGGAACTGAAATAGGCATTGAGCACGACGGCCGCAGGCAGGAACGAGGGGCGTCGACGCGCGACGAACGCGTAAAAACCCGACATGCACCAGACGAAGGCCGCCGCCAATGCCGCCGGGATCGGCCAGAGCATGGGCCAAAGGAACGCCAGCACGCCTGTCGCAATCGCCGCGGGCGCCGCAAGCGTGCCCAGCCCGATGCGGGCGGTTGCAAGCCCGCCGGATTCCAGCTTCGGCGTGCGCACGAAGAATTCCGCCCAGATCGACACGCGGTGGAAATAGGTTCGCGTCAGCTTCGCGAAGTCGGGAAAGGCATGCTGGGACGTCATCGCGGGATCGAGCAGCAGCCGGTGCCTGCGAACGATGCGCCGGCCGAACTCTTCGTTCTCGTAATCCATTCCCCAGGCGAAATCTTCGTTGAAGCCGCCGAGTTCGCGGAACACCGTCGCGCGGATACCGGCCGTGCTCGCGGAGAAGGTCTCGTAGGCGAACACGCCTTCGCGCGAAAAGCCGTAGTAGTTGAAATAGGCCTTGTAGCGCGGCACGGCGCCGTCGTTGAGCGGTTCCATCGCATAGATGCCGCTGACGGCGTCAGCTTCGGGGATGCGGGCGAGAAATCGCTCGAGCATGTCGGCGCAGGGCCGCGTGTCGCTGTCGACGAAGACGAGGTTTTCCGCGCGCGCTTCGGCCGCCCCGCGATTTCGGGCGACCGCCGGCCCGCCGTTCTTCGCCAGCGCCACGACGCGCACGACCCCGGGGTGTTCGCTCGCCAGGGAATTCGCCAATCCAAGCGTGTCGTCCGTCGATTTGTCGTCGACGATCAGGATTTCCAGCGGCCGGACGGTGCCGGAAAGCAGGCCTTCCACGCACGCGCGCAGCGTGGCGGTCGCGTTGTAGGCCGGGATGATGACGCTTGCGGTCGACGACAATCAGGTCTTCGCCGCAGCCGGCGCGCCGGCCGGCCGGCGCTCGCGCGTGCCGATGTTCCCGATGGTGCGCGCCACCATGCTGGGATAGTTCGAAAAACCCCATACGGCGCTCGCCGCAAGCGCACACTCGAAAGAGCACTTGCACTTCGAGTCCTTGATCCATTCGCGCATGCGGTCGTTCTCGGCCTGCGCAAGCAGCCGCTTGAGGTCGTATCCGTTGTCGCGAAGCTTGCCCATCGAGCGGCCGAGAATCTCGCAGGGGAAGACCTCGCCGGTTTCGCTAACCACGACGAGTTTGCGGCCGGCGACGCAGGGCGACACGAACTCGTCGTCGAAGACGACGCGCATCAGGTTGTCGCGCGCCACGTCGGAAGCCGCGCGCCACACCGGATAGAGGAATCGCGACTCGCGGTTCTTCTCGCGGTCGCGCAGAAATTCGTAGACCGCCTCGTATTTCTGGCGCGCATTCGTCTTGTAGCCTTCGTTGCGGATGTCGCCCCGTGCGAACGTGACCGAGATGTTGTCGAAATCGAAATTTGCGTCGAGATAGCGAACCGTATCGAGCAACGTATCCTCGGACTGCGCCGTGAAGACAGAGTTCGTGTCGAGCGTCAGGTTCTTGTATTTCGCGCGCATCGCCGCCATCCGCGCGTAGCATTCCTCGATCTTGCGGAACGAGCCCGGCATCGAACGCAACGTGTCGTGCGCCTCGCCGATGCCTTCGATGGAAAAGACGAGCCGGAAATAGGTGTCCGGGTAGGCCGGCAGTATCTCCGCGAAGAAGCGCTCCATCCGGTCGCCGAGCGACGCGTTCGTCGGGATGGTGACGAAGCGTGGCGTCGTATGGTCGAGCCAGGCGCGCGTCACCGCCTCGAGATCGGCGCGGATGAAGGCCTCGCCGCCGGTCATCGAGAGCTGGATCAGCGGGCCGACGCTGGCCGCAATCTTGCGGATTTCATCGACTGTCAGTTCGTCCGGCTTCAGGCCCTTCTCGATCTCCGCGCCGTAGAAGCAGAACTTGCAGCGGAAATTGCAGCGATTCGTGACGTAGAAGATCAGATAGCCGACCTGGTTGGGATCGGCGAACGAGCGCACATTGCGCCCGAGCGAGCGCAGGCGGCCGGACAGCGGCTTGGAAACGGGTTCGTTCATAGCTTTTGTGCAATCGGCTCGCGCAGGGCGGGAATCGGGTCGGCGTATCAGCCGCCGGACAGGGCCTATTTATGGCCGAATCATCCGAAAATCAAATCGGCCGGGAAACAAGACCCCGAAATTCGTCGGGTCAATTCCCAGCCGCGACGACGGCCGGCACTTCAACCGGCCGATCGGCCCGCGCGATCGCCATTCCGCCGAGTATCAGCAGCAGCGCGATGACGAGCGCCTGCAGGCGACTCATCGTGCGGGGACGCGAACTGCGCAATGGAGCAAGGTCGGTCATGGCGTTTCCCAAGGGTGCGTATCGATTCCCCAACCCACGGAAGAACGCAAGGGCCATGCCGCTTATTCCTTGATGCCGGCCGGCACCTCCGCCAAGTTGCGCCCCCATGGCGCCCCGCTCGAAATCCGGACCGAAAGATCGCAGCCCACAACCCGTAGCGACGGCCCGGGCGGTCGCCCGCGACCTGTTGGAGCGCGTGCTGTCCAAGGGTCGGACTCTCGACGAGGCGGTCGGCCTGTCGGACGATTTCGGCCGGCTGGAGCCGCGCGACCGTGCCTTCGCGCGGCTGCTCGCGGCAAGCGTCCTGCGCCGATACGGCAGCCTGTCGGCCGTGGTCGCCGCCTGTCTCGAACGCGGCAGTCCGCCCAAACCGGTCGAGACGATCCTGTTGCTGGGGGCCGCCCAGCTCCTGCTGCTCGAAACGCCCGACCACGCCGCCGTCGGCGAGACCGTCGCGCTTTGCGCCGGTCGCGCCACGGCGCTCAAGGGATTCGTCAATGCCGTGCTGCGCCGCGTGGCGCGCGAAGGGCGCGCGATCCTGGGCACGCTCGACGCCGCGAAACTCGATACGCCGCCGTGGCTTTGGCACGTGTTGTCGACCGCTTACGGCGAAGCGGCCGCGCGCGCCTGCGCCGCCGTCCATGCGGGCGAACCGCCGCTCGACGTCTCCGTGCGCGCGGATGCTGCGAAATGGGCGGCAAAGCTCGGTGCCGTCGTGCTCCCGACCGGTTCGCTGCGGCTGACCAACGGCGGCAACGTCACCGAACTTCCGGGTTTCGTTGAAGGCGCGTGGTGGATTCAGGATGCCGCCGCGGCGCTGCCGGCACGACTGCTGGGCGTGACGTCCGGGGACGAAGCGATCGACCTCTGTGCGGCGCCGGGCGGCAAGACGCTGCAGCTTGCCGCCGCGGGTGCGCGCGTGACGGCGGTCGACCAGTCGAAGCGACGGCTCGCGATGCTTTCGGAAAATCTCGCGCGCACCGGCCTTGCCGCAACGTGCGTTGCGGCCGACGTCGCCGACTGGCGTCCGCCGGCGCTGGTCCGCCATGTGCTGCTTGATGCGCCCTGTACGGCCAGTGGAACGCTTCGCCGGCATCCCGAAATCGCCTATCTGAAATCGCCGGCCGACGCCGACCGGCTTGTCGGCACGCAAGACCGGCTTCTCGACGCGGCCGCGGAAATGACGGCACCGGGCGGTACGCTTGTCTACGCGGTGTGTTCACTCGATCCGCGCGAGGGTCGCAGCAGGGTCGCCGCTTTCCTTGCGCGCAACCGGGCCTTTGCGCGCGCGCGCGTTTCGCCGGCCGAAATCGGCGGGTTTGCCGAACTGATCGATGCGAACGGCGATCTCCAGACACTGCCCATGCACTGGGCCGATAAGGGCGGCATGGATGGGTTCTACGCCGCCCGGCTCGTGCGCAAGGCTTGAGGCGGGTGCGAGTCGCGCGATAGCGTCGCGCGCATGGTCGATCCCCTCTCCGGTGCGCGCGTCCTCCTGACCGGACATACCGGCTTCAAGGGCGCGTGGCTGCTCGCCTGGCTCGACATGCTGGGCGCGAAGATCTGCGGCGTCTCGCTCGAGCCACCGACCAAACCGGCACTGTTCGAAGCGCTCGACGGCGCCAAGCTGTGCGAGCGGCACGAGATCCACGACATACGCGACGGCACAGGCCTTGCCGCGATCGTCGCGGCATTCGAGCCGAAACTGGTCGTGCACATGGCGGCGCAGGCGCTTGTCCTGCCGTCGCTCGACGATCCGGCCGGCACGTTCGCGACGAACGTCGGCGGCACCGCCAACCTTCTCGATGCCTGCCGGCGCACGGGTTCGGTCGAACGCGTTCTCGTCGTGACCAGCGACAAGGTCTACGCCAACGAAGGGGAAGGCCGCGCTTTCGTCGAAACGGACCGGCTGGGCGGCCACGATCCCTACTCCGCCAGCAAGGCCGCCTGCGAGATCGTCGTCGACAGTTTCCGCGCGAGTTACTTCCGCGGTCGCGTGCCGGTGGCCAGCGCACGTGCCGGCAACGTGATCGGCGGCGGCGACTGGGCCGCGCATCGCGTGATCCCCGATGCGGTGCGCGCGCTCGATGCGGGAAGACCGCTCGTGCTGCGCCGGCCGAATGCCGTACGGCCGTGGCAGCACGTCCTCGATCCGCTGGCAGGCTATCTCGAAATCCTGCGCCGGGGTGCCGACGGTCCATTCAATTTCGGACCCGACGCAACCGACCGGCGCACGGTCGCCGAACTCGTCGACGCGTTCGGCCGCCATTTCGGCGGGCGGCCGGGCTGGACGCTTGCGAACGTCGAAATTCCGCCCGAAGCGCCTTACCTGACCTTGTCGGCCGCGCATGCGCGCGCGCAGCTCGACTGGCAGCCAAAGCTCGGTTTTGCAGCAGCCGTCGAATGGACCGCGAAATGGCACGCCGCCCGGGTTGCCGGGGAAGACATGGCGCGCTTCACGCGCCGTCAGATCGAGGCCTACGTCAGGCTTTAGCCGCGTGGCGCACGCTGTGCCACGCCCACGCATCGGCGACGATCGTTTCGAGCGCCGGCTTCGCCGGCTGCCAGCCGAGTTCGCGCATTGCGGCCTGCGGATCGGCGACCAGCGCCGGGCTGTCGCCGGCGCGGCGCGGGCCATAGGCATGCGGCACCGCCTTGCCGGCGACGCGCGCGACCGTCGCCACGACCTGGCGGACGGAATAGCCGCTGCCCGTCCCCAGATTGAACGCACGCGCGATACCGCCGTCGAGCGCACGACGGATACCGAGGACATGCGCCGCGCCCAGGTCTTCGACATGGACATAGTCGCGCACCGCCGTTCCGTCCGCGGTCGGATAGTCGTCGCCAAAGACGGTAAGCGGGGGGCGCATGCCCATCGCCGCCTGGCAGGCGATCGGAATCAGATGGCTCTCCGGCGTATGGTCTTCGCCGATCCCCTCGCGCCACGCGGCACCGGACGCGTTGAAATATCGGAATGCGACGAACGACAGACCGTTCGCGCGCGCCTCCGCCGCAAGGACCTGTTCGACGGCAAGCTTAGTCTCGCCGTATGGGTTCGTCGGCCGCTTCGGATGGTCTTCGGCCATCGGCACCCGTTCGGGCTCGCCGTAGACCGCCGCAGTCGACGAGAAGACGAACGCGCGCACGCCGGCAGCGCGCAGACAGTCGAGAAGCACCAGCGTGCCGGCGACGTTGTTTTGCCAGAAGCGGACCGGTTCGCGCACCGAAAGCCCGACTTCGATCGATCCCGCGAGATGCACGCAAGCCGAGATGCGATAGCGCGCGCAGGCCGCGTCGAGCGCACCGGCATCGTCGATTGCCCCCTCCACCAGCGGCCCCCACCGCACGAAATCGCGGTGGCCTGCGCTGAGGTTGTCGTAGGCGACCGGCAGCAGGCCCGCGCCCGCAAGCGCGCGGCACACATGCGCGCCGACATATCCGGCACCGCCGGTGACGAGAACTGAAGTCTGGCTCACCGTTCGGATACCCGCTTGAAGGCCCATTTGACCGAAATGCCGCCGTCGCCGGCCGTGCCGGCGGCGACGATCTGCTCGCTGCGCCGCGCCGTTCCGCGGATTGCGAAGGAAACGCTCTCACCCAATTCAAGCGTCGCACCCGCCGCCTGCATGCGCCAGGCCTGCCCGCCGTGCGTGCGCAGCAGGGCCGCAGCGCCATTCTGGACGATCGACGCCTGGACATCGGGCGCGAGATGAAAGCGCACCGCAAAGCGCGCGCTTGCGGCAACCTGCGCGCCGGGTGCAGGGACGAGCGAATCTTCGCCGCGCACGTCGAGCCCGTCGCGCGCCACGAAAAGGCGGCGCCGGTGCAGGAAGCCGAAATCCCGCACGTAGCCGTCGTGCTCCATCTCCAGCCAGACGTTTCCGTCGACTTCGTCGCGGTGGCCCTTGACGTGCGGCACGCGACGGAGAAGTCCGCCGGGGATCGGCTCGCTCGAGCCGGTATCTTCGAGCGTCAGAGTCGAATGCGCGGGCGTGGCGCGCAAGGCAAGCGACCAGTCCGAGCTGTCGCGCGGGCCCGCGCCGCAGTTGACGACGATGCGCTCGCGTCCGCACGACATCTCGAAGGCGAGCGCGCCGGCATGCGCGTTCGCATCGAAGCCCGGCGCCGGCGGAAGGCCGCAATCGGCGATCACCAGCAGGCGGTCGACCGACACGCGTTCGAAGCCGGCCGCGCGCGCGCTTGCGGGCGCCGGTTCGGCCGTGGCCGCGCGTGCAAGGATCGCGTCGATCCGGCGCGGATCTTCGGCATTGGTATTCTCGAAAAGTGCCAGACCGCCGTCGCCGTGGCGGAAAAAGCGGACGGCGGGCGCAAGCGCGTCGATCGCGAAAATGAGATCGGCGGGTGCTGCGACCTCGCAGCTTTCGAGGGCGGCGCGCGCGGACACGAGCAAGGATAGCGCTTCGAGCTGGGCCCCGCCGCCGCGCGCGGCGTGGAAGCCGTCGTCGAGCAGCTGGCGGCGCGCTTCGGCACCCAGCCGTTGCGCCGTTGCCGCCAGACCGCGCACCGACACGATGCCGCAGGCCTGCGCGTAGACGAGCCCGCGCAATGCGGCCAGACGCTCGATCCCGCGCGGCGCCGAAAGGGCGGCGCGGGCGAGGTGGCGCGCCTGACGCGCTGCGGAAGCAAGGAACATGGGGCCGAGCCTGTCGCCTTCGCCGCGCGACAGGAACGGCGCATGCGCGAGCCATGCTGCAAGCCGGCGACCGGTCGGCGCCGGATCCCAGGTTCCGCGGCGCCATCCGGGATTGGCGAGGATCCAGTCTTCGACCAGCGCGCGCGCGCGCGTCTGCGCCGCCTCGGTCCCGCATGCGGCGAGGTCGTCGAGCCATTCGAAAGCGTTGAGCTCTTCGAAGGCGGCTTCGGAAAGGTCGGCCGCGAACCAATCGGGGCGTTCCGCGGGCAGGCTACGCCCCGCGCAGACCAGCTTGCCGCCCACGGCCGCCTCGCCGCGCGCGACGGAGCCCGCGAGCGGACCCGGCGCGAGGCGCGCAAGGCGCGCCGGCGTGCGGCCGCTCAGCAGAAATCCGTAGAACGGCGTCGAACGCCAGAAATCCGACCACCGCGAGCGGCGCTTGCGCGCGACCATCGGCTAGACCTCGCGCAACGCGCGCAGGTTCGATTCGTAGCGCGCCCGCCCGCCCGCGAATGCCGCCGTTCCGGCGACGAGAACGTCGGCACCCGCCGCGCGCACACGCCGCGCGGTTTCGGGATTGATGCCGCCGTCGACCTCAAGATCGATGCGTCGGTTGCTGCCCGCGCAAAGCCGGTCGATGCGCGTGCGCAGGGCCGCGATCTTGTCGAGCGCGCCCGGAATGAACCCCTGCCCGCCGAAACCTGGATTGACCGACATCACGAGAACGAGATCGAGGTCGGACAGCAGCGGATACACGGCTTCGACCGGCGTACCCGGATTGATGGCAAGCCCGGCCCGCTTGCCGAGGCCGCGCACGAGCTGCAGCGTGCGGTGGACGTGCGGGCCCGCTTCCGGATGGACGGTGATGATGTCGGCCCCCGCCTCGGCGAAAGCGGCGACGTAGGGATCGACTGGCGAGATCATCAGGTGCACGTCGAAAGGCTTTTCGGTGTGCGCGCGCAGCGCCTTCACGACCGCCGGCCCGATCGTCAGATTCGGCACGAAATGACCGTCCATCACATCGACATGGATATAGTCGGCGCCTGCAGCCGAGATCGCCCGGATCTCGTTCCCGAGATCGGCGAAATCGGCCGCAAGGATGGATGGTGAAAGTCGGAGAGGCTGCAGCAATTCGAGAGGTTCCGGCAGGTCCGCGGGTCTTCGGGGTCCATATAGCAGGTCGGTTCCGGCGGATGAATGCCCGTAGCGCCGCAGGCACGGCATTTATCAGATGGCTTTCCCGCAGGCCGCCGCTATAATGCACCGCTTCTTCGTCTAAGTACCTATAAATCCTAGAGAAATTCGAACTTTCTGCCGCCCGGACCGATGCCGAGATTGCCGATCAACGGGATAGTTTGCGCTGCGCTGGGCATCGCCGCGATCGTGCTCGCGGCAGGTGCGGGCGCGCCTGCCCGTGCGCAGCCCCGAGTCGACTTGCCGTCGGTGATTTCGGCCGACGAGGTGACATCCGATGAGGATCTCGGCGTCGTCACCGCGAACGGCAATGTCGAGGTGACGCAGGGCGAGCGTCTGCTGAAGGCCGATACGCTTTCCTACAATCGCCGGACCGGCGTGATCAACGCCTCCGGCAACGTTTCGCTCGTCGATGAAAACGGCGAGGTCGTGTTCGCCGACTTCCTCGAACTCTCCGGCAATTTCCGCGACGGCGCCGCGCAGAATTTCCGCGCGCTGATGGCCGACCAGTCGCGATTCGCCGCCGTCACCGCCCGACGCTCGGACGGCACGCGCATGGTCATGCGGCGCGCGACCTATAGCCCCTGCCAGCCCTGCAACGAAGATCCCACGCGCGCACCGATCTGGCAGATCCGCGCGGAGCGGATCACGCACGACCAGAAGGAAAAAGAGGTCAGCTACAAGAACGCGTGGCTCGAACTCGGCGGGGTCCCGGTCGCCTATACGCCCTACATGGCGCATCCGGACGGCACGGAGAAGCGCAAATCGGGTCTTCTGATCCCCGATTTCGCGTCGTCTTCGCAGGTCGGCACGATGGTCGGCGTGCCCTACTACTGGGTGATCGGCCCGTCCGCCGACGCGACGATCACACCGATCGTCCTGTCGAACGACCTTCCGATGCTGGCCGGCGAATATCGCGAGCGCGCCCGCACCGGCCAGGTCGAGTATCGCGGGGCGTTCATGAAGACACGCCGCGAAGGCGAGGGTTTCGGGGACAACCGCGGCTATGTCAGCGGTCGCGGCCGGTTTGACATTGACGACGACTGGCGCTGGGGCTTCGACGGCTCGCGCGCCACCGACAAGACCTTCATCGACCGCTACCGCCTGCGCCAGCGCTTTGCGTTCCTCGACCAGAACGTGCTCGAAAGCCGGCTCTATACCGAAGGCTTCCGCGATCGCGGCTACGCGGCGCTCAATGCGTTCAGCTACCAAGGCCTGCGGCCCGAGGACAGCACGTCGACCGCACCGCTCGTCCTTCCGGCGGCGGAGTACAGCTGGTTCGGCGAGCCGGGTACGACCGGCGGTCGCTTCGGTTTCGAAGCGAATTCGGCATCGATCTACCGCAGCCAGGGCCTGCGCGCGCAGCGCGGTTCGATGGTCGCGAGCTGGATGCTGCCCTATACGACCAATAGCGGCGAGGTCTACACGCTCGGCGCTTCCCTGCAGGGCGACCTGTTCCACACGACCCGGATCGGCTCGACGACGCGCGAGTTCCGTCCGGAACAGGACGGCGTCAACACCCGAATCCTGCCCGAAATCACGCTGGGCTGGCGCTATCCGCTCGTACGCTCGGTGCCGGGCGGACGCATGCTCGTCGAGCCCGTTGCGGCCGTCTATGCGGCGCCGAGCCTCGGCAACCAGGCCTATCTGCCCAACGAAGACAGCCTCGGCTTCACGTTCGACGATACGAACCTGTTCCGGGCGAACCGCTTTGCGGGTTACGACCGCCTCGAAAGCGGCGTGCGGACTGTCTACGGCGCCAACACGCAGTACACGAACGTCTACGGTCAGCGCTATTCGGTCTTCCTCGGCCAGCAGTTCCGGTCGCGCGAGGAAACGGCTGCGGCTGCGGGATCGGGCATCGATACGCGCTTCTCCGACTTCGTGGGTCGTATCCAGGCGATCCCCCACTCGTGGGTAACCGCGACCTACCGTTTCCAGGTCGACAGTGCCAACCGCGAGCTACTTCGGTCCGTCAGCTCGCTTTCCCTCGGTCCCGTGCCACTGCGCTATTCGCTGTCGCACGTGCGCATCGATCGCGCGCTGCAGCCCACGGCACAGGCTTCGATCAACCAGCTTGGCCATTCCCTTACGGCGGTAATTTCGGAGAACTGGCGCGTGCAGAGCCGCGTCATCCAGCAGCTCGGCGCGGATGCGGGCATCCTCGTAGCCGGCGCCACGTTGTTTTACGAGGACGACTGCTTCGTATGGGGGCTCGACCTGACGCGGCGGAACATCGGGCGGGCGGAAATTCCGCCCGATACCGCGCTGCTGTTCCGCATCGCGCTGCGCAATCTGGGCGAAATTTCCCTGCGCGGATATTGACCGGTCAACCGCCGGTCGACGGACGCGCGAGCGCCTGCGCGAGCTGGTTTCGGATATCGTCGGCGATCAGCGCCAGAACGCGACTGCGCGCATCATCGAGGCTGGTGCGCGTCGCGTATTCCGAGACGGTGATTTCGTAGTCCGTCGTGAAGGTGCTTGCACCCGACGCGATCCGGCGGCCCTGTCGGTCGATCAGGTCGAAGCTCGCCACCGCGGCGTAGCTGCTGCGGCTGATCACGTCGTCGCGGCGCAGCGCGATGGTCTGGCGGGGCTCCTGAAGCCTGATCGTCAGCGTATACTGCTGGGCCACTGCGGCGGCCCCGCGCGGCGTCAAGCTGTCGAGCAGCGCGTTGCGCAGGATCTGACCCGATCGATCGGGGATCGGCGCGATCCGGATTGCGGCCAACTCGTCGGGGACCGAACTGCCCGGCTGTCGACCGAGCAAAGGCTGGAATCCGCATCCGGCGAGCAGCGTCGCACAGAAGAACATCGCGGCAAGACGGCGTTGGAAACTGGACAATTCCTGCACTCCTAGATGCGACCGATTTCGGCCTGCATTCCGGCATCGGGGGCGCGCGACGTGGCGCCCAACCGATGCAGCGCGAAGAATAGCCGATTGAATGCCGCGTCGGGAAGGACCGCGGTCGCGAAGAGCAATATCCAGACGAGCGCGAGGGGATGGGTCGACGGACGACTGCGCCATTTCCGCCAAAGTTCGAGAAGCGCACCGACGGAATAGATGTCCGCATGCTTGGCGCGGATGCGTCGCCACAGCGTCGCGTGGCGGCGCTGCGATACGCTCTGAAGCATTCCGGTCGACTGGCGGCGATAGCGGAACAGCGGTGATTCGACCTGAACGCCGCGAAAGCCAAGCTTGGAAATGCGGATGTTGAACTCCCAGTCCTCGTATCCTTCGCGCATCGCTTCGTCGTATCCGCCCGACTCCGCCCAGACGGACCGCCGCATCAGCAGGCAATAGGGCAGCTGGTTCGTGGCGAGCTGCTCGAATAAATTCCACGTCTTGCACACGATGCCGTGCTCGTCGCCGAAAACTTCGATCTGTGCGTAGGCGTAACCGGCCTCGGAATCCGCATCGAGCGCGGCGACCGTCCGGGCGAGCATGTCCGGCTTGATTTCGTCGTCTGCATCGAGCGGCAGGACGAATGTGCCCGTCGCGGCCGCGAAGCCTGCATTGCGCGCCGACGACAGGCCGCCGTTCGATTTGCGAACCAGCTTCACGTCGCCACCGACCACCGCAAGGAAGGAGATCGTCGACGGATCGGTCGAACCGTCGTCGACGATGATGATCTCGTAGTCGCGAAAATTCTGCGCCCGCACGCTCGCGAGAACCTCGGCGAGGTACCGGTGCGCGTTGTAGCAGGGAATGACGACGCTAACCTTGGGCATCGCCAACCTGTGCCGCGGGTCCGCATTGGGCCCAGATTTCACCCCAGAGGGTTACGCGCTCGAGCACGACGAGGCCGGCTTGCGCCATCTCGGAAGCAAATTCCGCCAGCGTGTGCTCGATGAAATGCTCGGGATCCGACATCCAGCCAGCCCCGACTTCGCGCCGCATGGCCATCTTCCAGTCCCGCTCGAAGAGCGGCACGCGGATCAGGATCGTCTGCGGACGGGCGGTCGCGATCAAGGCCCGGAGGAAGGTGACGCGCGCCTCGATATGCTCGAGGACGTTGGAAAGCACCACGACGTTCCACGGTCCGGCAGGCAGGGAAACCGTGGCGTCGGCGCGGGCAAAGGACAGGTTGGAGGGATTGTCGGCGGCTTTCGCCGCCGAAAGCCGGCTTTCGTCGAGCTCGATGCCCAGAACCATGGCCGACGGGCGCGCGCGCGCGATGGTCCGCGCAACGGCGCCGTAACCGCAGCCGACATCCAGCACCTTCGCGCCATCTGCAATCCGTTCGACGAAGAAATCGTGATAGCGCGTGAGGCGGTGTTTGGGATGCTCGCCCCGCCCGAGCGCCGTCGCACGCTCGTTGATGGCAAGATCGAGCGCATCCTCGATCGCGAAAAGGTTGCGCAGACCGGCCTGCGCTCCGCCCGCACGGCCCTCCAGAACGAACAGGCCGAGCGCCACGGCACGACGCAGTCGCACGGGCAGCAGGCCCCACACCGCGGCAATGACGTCCGCCAGTCCGAGCAAGAATGCTTTCATCGCGTCAAAGTCTCGAAAACGGCGCGATGGCGGGCGATCCAGTGCCCGATGTCGAAACGGGCTGCCGCCCGCGAACGCGCCATCGCACCCAAATTGCGCCGATCGGCCGCAACTCCGCGCATCGCCTTGGCAAGTTCTGCCTCGTCCGGAACCTGCGGCACATCCCAGGATTCGGCGACTTGCACCCCGATGCCCGCCTCGCCGACGAGTTCCGGGACACCGCCGCTCGCCGAGAACACGATCGGAAGCCCGCACGCCATCGCCTCGATAACCGCGTTCGGACACGCATCGTTATGCTTGGTCGAAATATAGACGTGCGCGGCGCGGTAGATTTCGGGTGCTTCCGCCTGCGTGTAGCGCCCCCTGAATTCGATCCGATCGGCGACGCCGAGTTGCGTGGCGATTTCGCGCGCGCGCTCGATAACGGTCGGCGCAGCCCAACCCGCCAGCCGGAGACACGCATCGAGACCGTCGTCGACGACGCGCGCGAACCCGCGGATCGCATTCTCGATGCGATAGAAAAGGTGCGCATCCATCTTGCCGGTCATCAGGAAAACGAGCTGCCCCGCAGGGTCGGCTTGCGCAGGTGTGAAGCGCGACGTGTCGACCGCATTGTAGAGTACCTCGCCCGGGCCTTCGCGCGGACCGAGGAAGATGTCGGCACCGCGACGGCAAAACTCGCTCTGCCAGAAGACGTGGGCGGCTTGCCTGTAGGTACGCGCCATGCGCGCGTTTTCGCCACGCCAGTCACCGCGATACCATGCGGGGTAGAACAGGCCGTTCTGGTTGTGGACGATCGGGACTCCGCGCAGCCGCAGAAGTGCGAGAGCGAAATCCGGCAAATAGGGCGCATTGCTCAGCGTGTAGACCAGATTGTAATCCGCGCGATGTTCCGGGAAGTACTCGACCAAGCGCCGGACCTTGACGAGCGGTCCACCGACATCGCCGACGAGCGCGCCGCCGTAGTAGACACGTGGCGCGCCACGCGCGCCCGAGAATGGCATGGCCGCCAGCGCGCCGACCCCCAAAGCGACTGCATAGGCCGCACGCGCCATTGCCTTGGCGGGCGAAATATCGCGTCGGAAGTCGTCGCTCATCGGGCCGGCTTGCGGGCAATACCCATCAACATGTGCGCGCAGAATCCCGACCACACGAACGGCGAGAGGCCGCGACCGAGCGCTTTGGCAAGCTTCGTGTCGTAGTGAAGCCCAAAGACCTGCCAAAGCATGCGCACGATCCCCTGCCGCTTTGCGACGGGCACCAGATCGAGAACGTCGAAGCCGTTGTTGGCGAGATAGTTGCGCATCTCGCCGCGTGTGAGACGCCATTGATAGAATCGTTTTCGCCGGTAGGCGGCTTCTACCTGTCGCTTTGCGTCAAAGGCAGCCGCAAAGGCGTGGCGAAGATTGTCGAACGGCGTGGTGATGAAGAGATATCCGCCGGGCTTGAGAAGCCGCAGGGCCTCGGTCAGACAAGGATCGAGGCCGTCTTCGAAATGCTCGAATGTGCCCCACGAAAAATAGGCATCGAATGAGGCATCGGGGAATCCGGTCGCGCGGATATCGCCGGCCCGAAACTCGATATTCGGAAAGACGGAGCGCAGCTGCGCGATGGTTTCCTGCGAGAGGTCCAGTCCCACCGTTGCGTAGCCGAGGCCGGCGAGATGGGCGGTCCATTCGCCAAGACCGCAGCCGCCATCGAGGATTCTGGCGCCCAACGGAAGGCGTTGCAGATATGGCCACATAAGTCGGAACTCGTCCTGGCGCGGTACGCGCGAGGTGGAGCCGGTAGGGCCGCCCATTCGGCGCCAAACTTCGGTCCAATGCGCGGCGATATGCGTCGCTTCGTCACGGGAGGCCGTTTCGTCAGCGACAGCCATATAGTCCTTGCGCATCTTGCTTGCTTGCTCCTTGGCGACCGGGATGCCACCCACTTATTCCGACAGTCATGCAGGACGGTCAATAAGAACTTGACGCGCCCGCCGACCCTCGTCTACCCCACGGCAGAACTGCAACGTCCCGAACGACCGACGAACAGAGCGAACATGTCCAAGATCGAAGTTTCCGGACGTAAAGTGGCAGTCACCGGCGGCGCCGGCCTGATCGGATCGTTCCTCGTCGAAGAACTGCTGGCGCGCGGCGCGAAGGTCGTCGTCGTTGACGATTTTTCGACCGGCCTGCGCGGCCACCTTTCCGCGGTCGAGAAAAGTATCGAAGTGCGCGAAGGCGACCTCGAGCGTTCCGGCTTCGCCCTCGAGGCCCTCGAAGGAACCGACATCGTCTTTCACCTCGCGAGCCGCGCATTCGGCGTGGGTTACGGCGCCTCGCGCCATCTCGAGATCTGCCTGCACAACGAGCGCGTGACGAACAACGTCGTCGAAGCGATCGCCCGACACCGGCCCGCGTTCGCGCTCGCCGTGTCGTCTTCGTGCGTCCACCGCGACGACGGGCCGGACACGTTCCCGGAACTGCCCGTCTACGACGGCGACCCCGAACGGGCGAACAGCGGCTACGGTTGGGCCAAACGCTTTCTCGAGACAAAGTTCGCAATGATGTCCGAAGCGAGCGGCGTTCCGATTGTCCTCGCACGCCCCGTCAACGTCTATGGCGAGCGTTATCGCTGGCGCGGCAGGAACAGCCAGGCGATTCCCATGCTGGTCCACAAAGTAATGGGCGGAATGGATCCGCTCGTGGTCTGGGGCAGCGGCCGACAGCGCCGCAACTACATCCATGCGATCGATTGCGCGCGCCTGCTGCTGCGGCTCGTCGAGGCAAATGCCGCCGGCCAGACGGTGAATGTCGGCTTCGAAGACACGATTTCGATGGGCGAACTGGTTTCGATGATCATCGAAATCGCGGGCTCCAAGGCGCAGCCCTCGTTCGATACGACCAAGCCGGAGGGGCGTTTCGTCAAGTCGGCCGATTCGACGCGGTTGCGAAGCCTGCTGGGCGAATGCCGCCCCGAAATCGACATCCGGGAGGGCTTGCGTCGAATGCTGCAGTGGTATCGTACCTTGCCGCCGGGCGACAAATCGCCGCTTTCTGATTGAGCGAAAAAAGCAGGAGCCGGATGAAAATGGAACTGGCCCGATATCGATTTCCCGACGTTGACCTTCAGACGATCGAAGCAGTCGTCAGAGATCAGGGCATTTGCATCCTGGAAGGGTTTCTCGCAAGCGATCAGGTCCGGCAAATCTCGGCCGAGCTGAAGCGGCTGCACGACGAGCATGCGGCATGGCTCCGGCACCATCAGACGGCGTCCGGATACTTCATGAGTTGCTCGCCATTGCGCCTGAAGCAGGAAGCAGCACGGGCACCGGCGCTGGTCGGGGCGCTCAGGACACCCCTTATTCCCGCGATGTCGGCGCGCTATCTCGGCCCCGGATGGTATCTGGAAACGGTCATCGCCGACTTCAAGAACCCGAGCGGAAATCCAATCACGAACTGGCACAGCGACGATCCAGCTTCGCTGCGCGGCATGTGTCTCAAGTTCATGTTCTATCTCTGCGATATTTCGTCGGACAACGGCGCGTTTGCGTTCGTGCCGAAATCGCATCGCCTGATCGGACGCCTGGCGCAGGCTGTGGGACGGCACGGCGAAACGCAGGAAGCTCTTTACGATTACTTCGACATGCGTCAGACCGCGCTCAAGGTCGGAAGCTTCGACGACATCCTGAAGTCGACGGAGTTCAACGCGATGGACGAAGCGATCGTAAATGCCGGGAATGACGCATTCAGCGTCGAGGCGCCGGCAGGATCCGTCATTGTCTTCGACTCGTGCGGCGTTCACCGTGGCGGCGTTCCCGAACATGGATCCAGATCCATTTTCCGGGCTCATTTCAGGAATTTCCAGGCGTCCGCACATCTGTCGACGCCGCGCAACGCGTACAATTACGCGCGCAACGTGCTCGCACGGCGCCTGGCCTGACGAACGACGTGACGGCCGATTACGGGCCCAACAGCGGCGCGTATACTTTTTCCCAGTGTGCGGCAGCAACGGCGGACCAGTCGTATGCCGCGATATCCGCACGCGCCGCGGCAGTCCAAGCTCGCCCGCATGCCGGATCGACAAGCACGGCCGCCGCCCGCGCGGCAAACGCGCCGACATCGCCGACCGGCACAAGCGCGCCGTTGATCCCGTCGCGGATCATGTCGGATGCCATACCGCAATCGGCCGCAACGATTGGAACGCCGGCGGCAAAGCTTTCAGGTATCGCCTTGGGCCCACCTTCCTCGCGCGACGTCATCAGGTAGAGATCGAGGGCCGCATATGCATCGGCGATCTTCAGATAGTCGTCGAGAAAGACGTGGCGAACCGGGACCCCGGCCGCCGCGAGCCCGGCCTTGACGTAACCCCGCGCCGGCCCCGTCAGCAGCGCCATGACCGGTAGGCCACGGGCACGCAATGCCGCCATCGCCGCAACGAAGATGTCCGGTCCCTTGATGAGCTTGGGCTCGTTTCCGTCACCCCACCCGACCCCGTCCTTCTGGAACGAACCGACCGCGATCGCATTCTCCGGGATGCCGAAGGCAGCGCGCGCCGCGGCCCGGCGATTCGCGTCCGCCGGCGCAAAATGGTGCGTATCGACGCCGATCGGGATCCGCACGACGCGCTCCTTCGGGACGCCCCATTCGACAAGGCGCCGTTCCATGAGCGAGGCTGCCGTCACGACGCACGCGACCCGGTCGAGGCGCGCCAAGAACGCCTCGACATCGCGCGCCGCATCGGGGCCGTCTTCCGGCTTGCCGTGGAAGTAGGTCACGACGTAGGCCGGCCCGCGCGGAAGGTGGGCGCTCCATGCGTTCCACAGAAAGTGCGAACCGAAATGCACGACCGCGCCCGCCGCACGCCACGGACTCTCCGAGATGCACGCCGTCCCGGGTCGCACCGCGTCGATGCCGCGCGTGATGTAGAGGCCATCCCAGCGGATCGACCAGTCGTTGCGTTCGACGACGAACGTCACCGGAAAAGGCTTCAGCCGCAGACCGGGCAGACGACCGGCCTGCGCGAGCAGCGTACGCACGCCCTCGCGAAGGAATTCCTTCATGCGGTCACCTGTGCGCGCAGAAAGGCCAGAGGAGAACGCCAAAGGCGGCGCGCGGCGACAATCTCCCTGCGGTGGGCGAGAATTTCTTCGAGTGCGGCAAGCCAGTCAGCGCACATCCGCCGTGCAGTCCACGGATAGGCAGGCATCTTCGCGCGCGCGTCCGCATAGCGCGCGGCCAGTCGCTCGAAAGCTTCGGCAAAGTCGGCCGGGCCGTCAAACGCCTCGCCGAAGCCGCGGCAATATTCGGGCATGCAACCGCTGTTGCGATACAGGAGCGGCAGACCGCAGCACGCCCCCTCGTTCTGATGATTGCCGCCCGGCTCGAACTGCGAGGCGGTCACATAGGCATGATGACCTCGCAACTCGTCGGCGAGCGCCTTTCCGGACAGTGGCGGTACATACGTTGCGTTGCGGAAGCGGAAGCCAGTCGGCAGGTTCCCGACATAGGTGAAGGCAAGCCGGGCCCGCCATTGCGGCGCGTCGAGAAGTCTATCGATTGCCGAATAGACGTCGAATCCTTTGAGCGGATTGAAGCCCCAATGGTGCGTGACGAGGCGCAGCGGGCCAGTGCCGTCCCACGGGACTTGGCCGGCATCGTTGAAAAGTGTCTCGTCGGCGCCGTTGCGCAAGACCTTGAAGGGTGTACGCCGGTTGGCTTGCCAGACGGGAAGCTCGGTGAGCCATTCGCCGACGAACGCGGTCACGTCGGCGCAGTAGTTCGCTCGCGCCAGCATCGCATCGATATGCCGAGTTCCCTTGCGCAAATCACATTCGTTGATCCTGTGGATCACGACCGCGTCGGGGTTGCGCAGCCAGAGATACCGCAGGACCGCACCCGGCCCGAATGCCGCCGCCGGATTTCGTCGCCGCGGATCCGTCAGCACGATCGCGTCGATGTCGCGATCCGACAGATCGAAGCGAACCGCGTGACCGGCGCGCTCAAGACCGTCGGCAAGCGCGTGGGCGAACATGTTGCCCCCGCCCCACGGTCCCTCCATAAGGCGATGGCCGAGCGCGACTTTCATTCTGGACGCCGTGTCGTCACGTCGCGTCGCCGAGGCGATACTCCGGGTTGAGCCCGCTCTTGGCGTAGTAGAGACTGCCCGCATCGTCGGCACCGCGTCGCGCAATCGCCGCATAGCGCATGCCCACGAGTTCCGGATTCGTCTTGCGAAAGCAGCCGCTTTCGTGGATCGGGCCGAAGCCCGCCATGTCGAGCCAAGCGCGGATCGCGCCAGCGCTCGGCAGATGCGTGATCGTCCCGGTGTCGCGGAACGTCTGCGGCCAGTGGATCTGGACAAACGCGCCGTCACGAAGGGCCCGAGATCCGCGCAATGTCGAACTTTCGAGCACAAGCCATCCGTCCGGCGCAAGTTGGCGGAACAGCAGGCGCAGCATCCGGAGTTGTTCGGCGTTGTGATAGAGGACGCCGGTGAACCAGACGAGATCGAACCGGCCGAGTTCGGCGCGCGCTGAGGCGTCCATATAGAGATAGTTCGCTTCGATGTACTTCTTGGGGCAGTCGATGCCGGCGATCCATTCCCGGTTGACGGTCCCCTTCTCGGGCAGATCCAGCATCACGAGTTCCGCGGGTGCAAGGGTTGCCAGTCGGCGCGAGTCGAGCCCGTCGCGCGGGCCGATTTCGAGTATCCGCTTGCCAGCGAAGCGGCCTGTGCCCGCCAATGCAACGAGTTCGTCAAACAGCGCGATTCGGTAGGGCAGCCATTCCTCTCCTTCCTTGCGCGGACCGCGCACAAGCGTGCGAAGTCGTTCGCGCAGCGGTGCAGGCAGGAGTGCGGCGAGTCGTCGGATCATTTCGTTCCATCCAGAGCTTGGCCACGCGCCGATTTGGCCCGTTCGGCGGAAAGTCGGTCGGCAAGTGCGACGATGGCGCGATCCATCCGCGCGAGGCCGAAATGACGCACGGCATCTGCACGCGCGGTTTCGCCGATACGCCGGCGCAATGCCGGTTCGGCCATCAGCCGTTCGATCGCGGCACCAAAGGCGGCCGGATCGCCCGGCGGCACGAGAATGCAGTTCTCGCCCGAACGAAACACTTCGGGATCCCACAGGCCGCGATTTCTGGTCAAGACGACCGGGCGGCCGCAAGCCATCGCCTGCAGCGTCACCGAGTAACCGCTGGGCTGGTAGACGTCGTGGAGCGGGACCGCGACGATCGCAGCCGACCGGTAGAGATCGCGCAGCACGACATCCGTGATCGGCGAGCCGTAGAGATTGCCGCGGACGATTTCGACGCTTCTGCCGGCAGGCACATCAACGGGCAGGCTCGTAAGGATGCGCAAGCTTGCCGTCGTAGGCGCTCCAACGAGCGTCGCATAGTCGCGCTGCGGGTCCGAACCGACCGCAAACACCCGCGGCTCCTCTGCGGCGGCATCCGACGGGATCCAGAAATCCGTGTCGACTCCGAAGGGGAACAGCGACGTTTTCGCGGCATCGAGACCGTACATCTCGATCGATTGCCGACGATCCACCTCGCCGAAGAAGAACATGTGGTCTAGACCGTGCAGCGCCCGCGCGATGCGTCGCCGCACCAACGGACGGGCCCACGGTCGCGCGCGCATGTGGATGTCCGCAAGACCGTGGAAGCCTCCCGCGAGGTACGGTCCGCCCTGTCGCCGCCAGTACCCCATCGAGAGGCTGAAGGCGTCGGTAAAGCTGAGCGCTATATCGGCGCGAGCGAAGGACGGCTCGAGGGCACGCACGCGCTGACGCGACATTCCGAAGACCAGAAAGCGGTTGCGCACCACTTCCCACATCAGATCGAGCTTCGCCGCAAAGCCAGTCGGCGCCGATCGCGTATCGCCGATTTCGCAGCGACGCCCGGTCTCGACCAATCCGAGATATCCGTAGAAGAAGTCCCGCGGAACCGAACCAGACGCGAGTTCGGCAAGGCGACGGCGACGACTTTCCCCGGGATAGAGGAAGAGGTAGCTGTTTTTGTCCGTCGAAGCGTCCGGCATGCGGCAGTCTCTTCAGGTTCGCTCGGCCCGGAACGATTCGACGTAGCGCGCAAGCCGCTCGGAATAGCTCTTGTCGAATGAGTCGGCAAAATAAGTCGCCGCTCGCCGCATCCTATCCGCGCTGCCCGGTTCGCGACTACGCGCAATCAACTCGGCAACCTTCGCGATGAACTCCGTCCGGCTTCGTGCGACGACGAAATCGGGCGATTCGTAGATCGGTACGAAGTGCTTGAGCGGCGAAACCCGCTTGAAGTTGATCGAATCCTCTTCCGCCGGCAGATAGCACATGGCCGCCCGCCCCATCACGGCGGCCTCCACAATGACCGTCGAGAGCGGCGAAACGACCGCATCGACATGCGTGAGCGCATCGCGCATGACGGCATAATCGGTAAGGTAGACGCCGTCGAACCCCTCTTTCACCCGCCGCAGATACTCCTTCATTGTCGGGTCGATCGTTATGTGCCGCCATTTGCGATCGAGAATCCGCCCGCCACCCTTGCCGCCGAGACCCCATGGATGCGGACGATAGAATACGTGCACGCCAGCGCCGGCGCCGGTTTCGATCCACTCTTCGAGACTTTCAAGATGGCTATATTCGTCGAGAATCTTCGACGATCCGGCATACATGAGAATCGTTCGCCCTTCGGGAAGGCCGTTTTCGCGAAGGTAATCCTGCCGCGACTTGGGTGACGGTACGCGATAGACGTCGAACTGGGCTGCGCCGAACCGAACCACGGTCGGCGCCTGCACGCCCAGGTGATCGCGGGCGTGTTCTTCCGTCTGCTGACCCCAGACGAACAGCCGATCCGGCATCGACTGCGCATATCGGCATGTCGAGATGTTGTCCCAGGAATTCATCAGCAGGAAGAGTGGAATTCCACAGCGTTTGCTGTAATCGAGAAGGTCGTTGACGAACAATCCGTCCATGACTGTCGGATGGATGATGAGGTCGAATCCGCCGCCTTCGAGAAATGCCTCGAGGTCGCGGTTCGGATTCCGGGCAAGTTTCATTCGGCCGAGCGCCCGGTAGATCTGGAAAACCCCGGGTAGCGCGGCGAGCGTGAACTGGATTGCGTGAAGCCGACCGACGGCAACCCGCGACGAGAACCGCAGATACTTCGCCTGGGGACCGGGCCGCCAACGCAGCCGG
>JAYRKO010000325.1:0-3862 GCA_041905745.1 Tagaea sp.
CACGCTGATCGCGCAAGGCGGCATGGCGCCGGCCGAAGCCGCCGGCGCGCGGCGTCTGATGTCGGTCTATCTCAAATGGGCCGGCCGCGAGGCCGAGCATCGGGCGAACCTTGCGGAGATCGTGCGTCTCGATCCGCGATCCGCCGAACTGCGCGAGTTGTCCGCCCTCTACAATTTCGCCGGCGAGAACGAGGCGCAGATGGGCGTCCTCGCCCGCCTCATCGAATTGCCCGACGCGCTCGCCGACGATTACGGCGACCTTGCGGAACTCCAGGCGCGCCGACGCCAGTTCGGCGACGCCGAGAAGACGCTCTCGGCGCTTGCGGAACGCATGCCCGATCGCGTCGATCCTTCGCTGCTCGATCTCCTGCTTAGTGTTGCGCTGGAGGCGAAGGATGTCGACGGCGCGGTCGCGCATGCGCGTCGGCATCTGGCGCGCCACATGAAACCTGCCGACGTCGCCGCGATCGTCGGCGCGTTCGGCGGCCGCGGTCTGTCGCGCGCGGGCGTTGCCGCCCTCGAGCCGCTGGCCGAACGCCTCGGATCCGACCCGGCGACCAACGTCGCGCTGATGCGTCTGGCGATCGACGCGCGGGCGACCGAGCTTGCGGCCGACTTGTTCGACCGGCAGATCGTCGCGGGCACGGCCGACTATGCGACCGCGCAACTCGGCGACCTCGTCGAAATCGGGATCGAGGCCGGCCGTGCCGAGCGTGCGTTCGCGCTGGCGCGTGCTCTCGATCTGGCCTCGTTGACGGCACCCCAGATCGAGGCGCTTGCGGCGCAGGCGCTCGACCGGCGGCAGCCGGATTTCCTTCGCGCGATCGTGGACGGCGGCGGCCGCGCGCGTCTTGCCGAACGGCCCGTACTTGCCGCGCGGGTCTATCTGGCGCTCGACGAACGCGCGGAAGCGCTCGCGCAGGCGCGCCGCGCACTTGCGCAAGGTGCCCCAAATCTGGACGATGCGCTGGTGCTCGTGCAGGTCTTTGCGACCTCAGGCATGCAGGGCGAAGCGCTTGCGCTTCTCGCGCGCCTTGCGGTCGATCCCGCACTTCCGGAAACGGCCGTGGGCGATCTCGCCCAGTTCTATCTGCTTGCCGGCCGGGCGGCGGACGCCGTTCCCGTTTTCGAGCGACTGCGCCGCGAACGGCCCAATTCGCTTGCGGCGGCCACGGGCTGGGCGCTCGTCATGGCGCGGGCCGGCCGCGGGGAGGCCGTCGCGCGCTGGCTGGAGGGCGAGGCGCCCGCCGCGTTGCCGGGTCCGGTCCTGACCGACCTGTTCTTCATCGGCGGCGATGCGAAATCGCCGGCCCTGCAGCTTGCGGCCGCGCGGCGGCTGCGCGCGCTCGAAGGTCCCACGCCCGTCGCGCGTCTTCGCGTCGCGCAGGCGGCATTCGCCGCGGGGCGCGCGGGCGAAGCCCTCGAGGAGGCGCGCGCGCTGCGTCCCGTCCTGGCGAACGACGAGGTCGAGGCGCTCTATCGCGCCGCCCTTGCGGAAGCCGCCAAGCGCGACGAACGCGCGCGCGGGGAACTGCGCGACTACTGGCGCGTCCGGCTTGCCGATGCCGCACTCGTGCCGGCGGCGCGCGACGAAGCGCTCTACGCGCTGCTCGACGCGAAGGCGTGGGACGATGCGCTGCCCGAACTCGTGCGTCGCGCGCGCGCGAACCCGAAGGACTGGCTGGGTGCGCTCGTCGGCGCGGCTGCCGACGCCCGGCGCATCGATGCGGCCGTTCCCGTGCTTCTCGACGTCGCAACACGCAACGATTTGCCGCCGGCGCTGCGCCGCGAAGCGACGTACGCGTTGATCGAACGTACGCCGGCGAGCGTCCATCTGCCGGCCCTGCGCCGTGCGGCTGCGGAATTCGGCGGCGAATGGAACGATGCGCTCGAAGCCGCATTCGATCGCGCGGGTCGACGCGACGAACTGCTGGCGCTCGTCGCGCGCCGGGCGGACGATCCGGCGCTGTCCGCCGATGCGCGACGCGCGCTGGCGTTCCGGCTGCTCGACCTGGGCGAAAAGGGCCGCGCGCTCATGGTCTTCCAGGCGCTCGCATCCGGCCGACCGGTCGCAAGCCCGGACGCGCAGCAAACGCTCTTCCTGATGGGACCGCGCCCCGAAGCCGCGCAGCTCGACTGGATCGAAGCGCAGGCTCGTGCGGCGGGCGCACCCGCCGACCGGCTCGCCTGGGCGCGGGCGCTCGTCGATGCGGGTGCCCCGCGCCGCGCCGCGTACGTGCTGGAGGCCGATGCGGCTGTCCCGGGTCGGAACGGCGGCCCGGCCACGCTGATGGCCGGCGAGGCCTATCTGCAGGCCGGCACGGCCGACGACAGGGCCGCCTTCGCGCGCCTCCTTGCCGCGCGCGTGCCGCGCGAGAGCGATCCGGAAACGGCGCGCAAGCTCGCCGAGCTTGCCGCCGCCGGCAACCGGCCCGATCTCGCAAGGCTCGCCTACGACCGGCTGCTGCTGCTCGACCCGGCGAATCCCGATGCCCAGCGTCAGGTCGGTTTCGTTGCCTTCGCGGACGGCGATTTCGAGCGCGCGCGAAGCCTTCTCCAGCGGTATCTGGCGGGTGTGCCAGCCGGAAGAAACGACTGGGAGGCCCATTACTATCTGGCCGAATCGCTCTATCGTCTCAAAGACCGGCCGGCGGCCCGAACCGAGCACGAGCGTGCCTTGGCGGCTATCGCGGGCCTGTCGGCGGCACCGTTCGCGGCACGCGCCGCGCAGGCGTACGTCTATCACCGGCTCGGCCGGTCGGAGGAGGCCGTTTCGCTGTACGACCGTCTCCTGCGCGAACAGCCGCGCAATCGCGACCTGAGGGCCGACTATGCCGGCGTGCTCCTCGAGCTTGGCCGGACCGGCGCCGCGCGACGCGTGCTGGAGGCGGGCGACTGATGCGGCGCTTCGCGCGAATTCTGGCGGGCCTTCTGCTGCTCCTAGTGCCCATTGCGGCAGTGGCGCAGGCCGAGGGGCCCGTGCGCCTCGACCTGACGTGGAGCGTCGACGGCCCGCTCGCCAATGTGCGCATCGTTCCCGCGCGGCCCGTGGATCTGCGCGTGGATGCGCACGGACGCGAAGCGGTCCTGCGCTTTGCGCGCCCGATCGTCCAGCCCGACGCGGAAATCCTGCGCCGCGAACTGCCGCGCTTCGTGGAAGGCGTCAGCGCCGGCTTCGACACGTTGCTGGTGGTCGCAGCACCCGGCACGACGCTTGTGGCCCGTCGCGACGGTGCGGGCGCGGTCCTCGCGATCCAGCTCGGCGAAAATGCGGCGGTACCGGCGGAAGGCAGCGACGATGCGATCGTGACCGAACGCGCGGAGCGGCGGCTCGAACGCCTGCGGGCCGCCGTCGAAGCGCAGACCGGTCAGGTCTCGGTCGCGCGCGGCCGCCTTGCGGCACTGGAAGCGAAGGAGCCGGCGGACGCCGAAACGCTTGCCCAGCTCGGCGGTCTCGAGCAGCAGATCGGCCGCGGGCGCCGTGCGCAATCGCTGCTCGACAGGGCCGTCGCGGCCGACCCCGGAAATGCCGAACTCGTCGCCGCACGCGCAGCGCTCGCGCGCGAGCGTGCGGGCTTCGTGCGCGCCGAGCCGGAATACCGGCGCGCCAGTTCGGGCGAGAAGCGCTACCAACTGGGCCTTCTCGCCGAAGTGCCCGTCGATTCCGCATGGCGCGTCACCGCCGCGTTCGATCAGGGCCAGATCGACAGCCCGTCTGTGCGCCGGCCCGCCGGTCTTTCCGGGCCCTTCAACGGCATGCGCCAGCGCGGCGCGCTCGGCCTCGCCTACGAAGGCGAGGGTGGCGGGCGCACGCATGCCCAGCTCTTCGCCAATGCGCGTACGCCCGGTCTGGGCCTGACGC
>JAYRKO010000326.1:0-3845 GCA_041905745.1 Tagaea sp.
GGCCGAACGCCGTGCGGAAGACATAGGGATTGCCGCGCTGCGTGATGGCCGCCGCCTCGCCGCCCATGATCTGCGGAATTTCGGCCGCCTTGGCCAGTTCCATGCTGGGCAGGACCGAGCCCGAGAAAACCGGCCCGAGAATCACGTAAGGCTTGTTGTCGATCATCTTCTGGATCTGCGCGCGCGCGATCGACGCTTCGCTCTGCGTGTCCACATGCGGCACGTCGAGCTTGCGGCCGAGAATGCCGCCCTTGGCGTTGATTTCCTCGACCGCGAGGATGATGCCGTCACGCCAGTTCGTGCCCGACACCGCGCCGGCACCGGACAGCTCGGCGAGGTTGGGAATGTAAACGGTCGACTGTGCGCCGGCCGCGACCGGCGTCATCGCCAGCGCTGCGGCGAAAATGGATTTTGCGAATTGCTTCATGGCCTTCTCCCCATCCGTCCAGCATTTGCCGGATCGTGTTGTAACTTGTCGTGCGCCTAGAATTGTCCGAACCGCAATACGTTTGCAATCACTGTCGTATCCACACCGTCGACAAGTCCTGGAACAGGAAGTGGCTCGGGCTGAATGGCCATCCCTGCACCTCCTCGGCGACCGGGATTATCCGGAACGCCCAGAAGAGCGGGATCGTATAGGCCTGATCGAGCAGGCGCGCCTCGAACTGCCGGACCAGCGTGCGACGTGCCACCGGATCGACAGTGCGCTTCTGCCGATCGAACAGGTCGTCGAGCGTCCGATCGATCGCGCGCGAGGCGTTGTTAGGTGCACGTTCGAAAGACGTGAAGCGTTCCAGCTGGATCGAGGGGTCGTCGACGGGATCGGCCGAGAAATCGGTGATCGCGTCGAAATTCCCGGCCTGCAACGTGGCCTGCCACGGCGCGGTCTCCAGCTTGACGTTCTCGGCCGCGACGCCGATCTGGCGCCATTGGTCGACGAGATAGACGGCAAGTTGCTGGTGCGGGTTCTCGATCGAGCGGGTCACGAGGCGGATCGACAGCTTGGTAAGCCCTGCCTCGGCGAGCAGACGGCGAGCTTCGGTGCGCGCCGCAGCGATGTCGGCTCCGAAGCCGGGCGACTGCGCCAACTCTTCGGATGTCGCCGCCATCGGCGTGCCGGGCCGCAGGAAGCCGCCCGCCGTGCGGACCGACGAGATCCGGGTCATCGTTGCTTGCCCCGCCTTGCGGTCCAGCGCCAATGTCAGCGCGCGCCGGACGCGCGCGTCGTTCAGGGGTGGATGCTCGGTGTTGAGCGCCACGACATAGACGCTGATCCGGTCGCCCTCGTGGAAGCGCGTCTTGTCGCCACGGATCGCACGGATCCGGTCCCGCTGCGCCGGCGTCACGCCGCGAAACTCGGCTTGGATCTGACCGGCGGAAAGGGCGTTGACGGTCGCCGGCCCGTCGACGAACGTCGCGCGGAAGCCGTCGAGATACGGGCGGCCCGGTTCGAAATAGCGTTCGAACCGTCGCCCGACCCATGCCTGCCCCTGCTGGTATGAGACGAATTCGAACGGCCCGCTCCCCATTACGCGCCGGTGCGGATAGTCCGGATCGCGCGCCAGCAAGGCCGCCGAGTAGATGCAGTTCCACGGGCTCGCCATGGACGCTTCGAATGCGGCATCGAAATCGGCCAGCCGGACGACGAGCGTGTGCGAATCCGGCGCTTCGACGCCGACGATGTCCGCGAATTGCGCCTTGCGGACGGAGACGACGCCCGCAGGCGGATCGCGCAACCGGTCGAGCGATGTCTTCACGTCCGCCGCCGTGACCGGCGTTCCGTCGTGAAACTGCGCATTCTGCCGGAGACGAAAGGTCCAGATCCGCCCATCCGTCGAAGACGACCAGCTTTCGGCGAGATCGCCGATGATCTTCGGATAGTTCGCGGGATCGAATTTCAGCAACGTCGAATAATGCGGGGCCACATAGTGAAGCACCGCGAACGTATTGGTCGCATGGCAGTCGTAGGTGTTCGGCTCGCCGGCAACGCCGAACGTCAGCACGCCGCCGCGCTGCGGCGCGATGTCGGCAGCCCAAGCGTCCGCACACGACGCCAAGAGCAGCACCACGGCCAACAGACGGCACCGAACACGCATCGCGATCGCTTTCTCCCGCATTGCGCATACGGCGCGCATTCCGGCATCCCATCGCTCCCACGCGCGCTTAGCTGAATCAAATTATTTGTTTGCGGACTTTCGTGAATCCGGTGCATCAATTGCCCCGAAGGCCATTTCCAAGGATCGTTGCCGTGCGGATCGATTTTCTCGGTCTCCAGACATTCCTCAGCATTGCGGAGCGCGGCAGCTTCCAGCGGGCGGCGGCGCATTTGAATCTGTCGCAGACCGCCCTCAGCCACCGGATGCGGAAATTCGAGGCCGATCTCGGCGTGAAACTCCTGACCCGCACCACGCGGCAGGTGACGCTGTCGCCTGCGGGGCTTGAACTCCTCCCGAAGGCGCGCCGCATCGTCGACGAGATCGAGACATCGCTCGAAGCCCTGAAACAGAGCGGCCGCCATCGGCAGGAACGGGTCGCTATCGGCTGCCTGCCGACGATCGCACACCATCATCTGCCCCGGGTCCTTCGCGAGTTCGGCGCCCGCCATCCGGACATGACCGTCAAGATCTACGACAACTCGGCGACCGAAATCGCCGAACTCGTCCAGAACGGGACCGCCGAATTCGGGATCACGATCGTTTCGGCGAACAGGGCCGACCTCGACATCAAGGCACTTCTCAAGGAACCGTTCGTCCTCGTCTGCCCGCGAGACCACCCGTTCGCATCGCAGAAGACAGTCAATTGGGGCGAACTCGCAGGCATTCCGCTGGTGCGGATCAGTCCGCAGGCCGGCAACCGCGCGCTCATCGACGATGCGCTCGGCAGCCGGCGCGATACGCTCCTGTGGCGCTACGAAGTGCAGCATGTCGCCACGGCCGTCAGCATGGTCGTGGCCGGCCTCGGCCTCACGGTCGTCCCGCGCCTCGCGATCGACATCGCCGATACGCCCGGCGTCGCCGCCGTGCCGCTGCGAAATCCCGGCATCGTGCGCACGCTCGGCCTGCTGACCCGACGCGGCAGCACCCTTTCGCCGGCCACCGAGGTGCTTGCCGGCCTCATCTCGACACATCTGAAGTCGGAGAAGTCCGGCCCAAGCTGAACGCACTTCAGCAATCCGGCACAAGCGCTCATTTGATCGAATGGTGCCGACGGAGCTATTCCGGCGCATATCGGGGAGGAACGGATGACGGCCAACAGCGTTTCGATCGCCATGATCGGTTACGGCGAAGTCGGACGGATTTTCGCGAAGTCTTTCCTTGTCCATCCGCACGTCCGCCTCCGGACCTTCGATATCAAGTTCGACGGCACGGCCGAAGGCCAGCGCCGCATCGCCGAAGCACGCGCGGACGGCGCCGTCGCGTGCGGCAGTGCGGCAGAGGCGGCCGCGCAGGCCGACCTGGTCTTCTCGGCGGTGACCGCCGACCGCATGCTCGACGTCGCGACGCTCGCGGCCGAATACATGAAGCCGGGTCAGATCTTCGTCGACATCAATTCTGCCTCGCCGGCCACGAAGCGGACGGCGGCCGGACTGATTGCCGCAACCGGCGCACATTATGTCGAAGGCGCCGTCATGGCGCCCGTCCTGCCCGTCGGCATCCGCGTCCCGGTTCTCGCGGGCGGGCCGGCGGCCGCGCGTGCGGCCGAAATGCTCAACGCACTCGGCATGAACGTAACCGCCGTGACGGAGGAGCCCGGTCGCGCTTCGGCGATGAAGCTCTGCCGGAGCATCATGATCAAGGGGCTGGAGGCACTGATCATCGACTGTTCGCAGTCCGCCAAGGCATGGG
>JAYRKO010000327.1:0-3833 GCA_041905745.1 Tagaea sp.
TCGCCCGGCTTGGCGCGCGAGAGCGCCGCCATCGCGATGGGCCAGTCGTAGAGGATCGTCGGGCGCACCATGCCGAGCTTGCCTTCGACATGTTCGAAGAACAGGCGGAAGAAGAAATCGTCCCAGCGGTCGCCCGCATGGGGAACCATGTTGAGCGGGCGCGCGGCGGCCGCCAGCCGGTCCAGCGCGTTGGCCTCGTCGCCGGGCCGTTCCGGGTCGGGCGAGGCGGCCAGCAGGTCGAGCCCGCAATAGCGCGCGAAGGCTTCGGCGACCGACAGCCGCTCGAACGGCGCGAAGGGGTCGGAGATATTGGCGCCGCGCTGGAATTTCGAAATGCCCGCGGCCGAAGCGGCGGCGCGCAGCAGCCCCTCGCAATCGGCCATCAGCGCGGTGTAGTCCGCGTTCGCGCGATACCATTCCAGCATCGCGAATTCGGGATGGTGCGTGGCCGAGCGTTCGGCGTTGCGATAGCAGCGCGCGAGCTGCCAGATCTTCGTCATCCCCGCCGCGAGCAGCTTCTTCATCGCGAATTCGGGGCTGGTGTGGAGATAGAGCCGGCGCGTCAGCCGCTCGCCCGGATCGCGCAGCACGGTCTGGAACGCCATCAGATGCGGTTCCATGCCGGGCGAGACCTGAAGGGCGGGCGTCTCGACCTCGTCGAAGCCCTCGTTCTCGAAGAAGCCGCGCGTGGCGCGCAGCACACGCTGGCGGGTCTTCAGGTTCTCGTGCTTGCGCGCGAAGCGGTCGGGCCGCCACCACGGCGCGGGGCCGATCCTGGCGGGCGTATCAGACATGGTCGATTTCCGCGAGCGACGCGCCGAGGCTGGCGGCCGCTTCTGCCATGCGCGCGCGATCGGGACCGGCGTAGGCGATGCGGCGCACGCCCGCGCGCAGCGCGCCCAAGGCGGTGCCGGGGCAATCGCCGCAATCGAGGATCATGTCACCAAGCGTGTCGGGAAATTCGGCGCGAAGCGCGGCTTCGAGGGCCACGAACCACGCGGCCCCGCCCGACAGCCCGCCATCGACGAGGCTTGCAAGCGACAGCCGCACGCCGGCGGCCTTCGCCGCCGCGAGCGCCCGCCGCCCGTCCCCGATCCCGTTGATGCGCGCCGTTTCCATGGGCGCGCAACCTACGCCGGATGGGGCGGGGGCGCAAACCCCGGCCCGCCGGTCGTTTTACGCCCGCCGGGGCAGCATTTTCACGAGCGTGCGGTCGTGCAGCACGTAGTGGTGGGCCAGTGCCGCCGCCGCATGGAGGAACGCCACGACGAGCAGCGCGTTGGCGAAGGTCTCGTGCACTTCCTTGGTCGCGCGCACGAAGGCGCGGTCGCGTGCCCACGGCGAGGCGATTTCGAAGAGGCCGAAGACGGGCAGCGCATTGCCGCGCGAGAACTGGTGGACGACGCCCGCGACGAGCGCGCCGGCGAGCAACGCCAGCAGCACCCAGTGCCCGACATGCGCCGCGCGCGCGGCCCACGGGTCGAAGCGCGAGGGTTCGGCCGGCGGCGGCGGATCGACGAAGCGCCAGAGGAGCCGCAGCGCGAAGAGCGCGATCAGCGCCACGCCCAGCGTGACGTGCGCGTAGACGACCGTGGGTTCCCACGCGTTGCCGAACGCGTCGACCGTCTGGCCCGCGAGCCAGGCGGCTAGGACCGAGATTGCCGTCAGCCAGTGGAGCGTGCGCGCGGCGGCACCGTAGCCGGTTTCATCGTTGCGGATCGAAAGCGACATGGATTTCCCCCTTTCCCTCACCCCGCATATGCGCACGCAATGCGGCAGCGGCAAGGCGGCGACGTGTCGCGTCACGGCAGGTAACGAAAAAGGGCCGGGTTTCCCCGGCCCTTCGTCGCTTTCCCCGCGAGAACGGTTCGCGTTCTCAGCCGAGCTTGGCCATCGCGGCGGCCGTGTCCGACATGCGGTTGGAGAAGCCCCACTCGTTGTCGTACCAGCTCATCACGCGCACGAGGTTGCCCTCGATCACCTGCGTCTGCGTCAGGTCGACGGTCGAGCTCGCCGGGTTGTGATTGAAGTCCATCGAGACGAGTTCTTCGGTCGTCGTCTCGAGGATGCCTTTGAGCTGGCTCTGCGAGGCGGCGACGATCGCCTTGTTCACTTCGTCGACCGTCACGTTGCGCTTGGCGACGAACTTGAAGTCGATGACCGACACGTTGGGCGTGGGCACGCGGATCGACGTGCCGTCGAGCTTGCCCTTGAGTTCCGGCAGCACGAGGCCCACGGCCTTGGCCGCACCGGTCGAGGTCGGGATCATCGAGAGCGCGGCCGCGCGCGCGCGGCGCAGGTCCTTGTGCAGCGTGTCGACGGTGCTCTGGTCGCCCGTATAGGCGTGGATCGTCGTCATGTAGCCCTTCTCGATGCCGAACGCGCCGTGCAGCACGTAGGCGACGGGGGCGAGGCAGTTCGTCGTGCAGCTCGCGTTCGACACGATCGTGTGCTCGGGCTTGAGCTTGTCGTGGTTGACGCCGTAGACGACCGTCATGTCGACGCCATCGGCCGGGGCCGAGACCAGCACCTTCTTTGCACCCGCTTCGATGTGCTTGGCGGCCTGTTCGCGCTTGGTGAAGATGCCCGTGCATTCCATCACCAGATCCGCGCCCAGTTCCTTCCACGGCAGCTTGGCCGGATCGCGCTCGGCGGTGACCTTGATCTTGCCGCGGCCCACGTCCATCCAGTCGTCGCCCGTCGTCACGGCCTGCGTCAGCAGCCCGTGCACCGAATCGTGCTTCAGCAGGTGGGCGTTCGACTTCACCGGCCCGAGGTCGTTGATGCCGACGACCTGGATGTCGCTGCGGCCCGATTCCACGATCGCGCGCAGCACGAGGCGACCGATGCGCCCGAACCCGTTGATAGCGACTTTGACGGCCATGTTTTCAGTCTCCTTCGAGAACGTCAGACCAGTTTCTTCGCCGCGGCGGCGACCGCCTCGGGCGTGATGCCGAAATGCTTGTAGAGCTCGGGGGCCGGCGCCGACGCGCCGAAGCCCGTCATGCCCACGAACGCGCCCTTGCCGTCGATGTAGCGTTCCCAGCCGAATTCGAGGCCGGCCTCCACGACGATGCGCGGGGTGCGCGAGGGGCCGAGCACTTCCTTGCGGTACTTGGCCGTCTGCTTGTCGAAGGCCTGCGTGCAGGGCATCGACACGACGGCGGCCTTGATCCCTTCGGACGCCAGCAGCTTGCGCGCGTCCATCGCGATGGCGACTTCCGAGCCGGTGGCGATGAGCGTGGCCTGGCGTTCGCCGCCTTCGGCCTCGGCCAGCACGTAGCCGCCCTTGGCCGTCAGGTTCTCGGCCGTATAGGTCGTGCGCTGGGTCGGCAGGTTCTGGCGCGTGAGGCACAGCACGCTGGGGCCGTCGGCGCGGCCGACCGCGATCTGCCAGGCTTCGAGCGTCTCGACCGCATCGGCCGGGCGGATCGTCCAGACATTGGGCATCACGCGCATGGCGGCCAGATGCTCGACCGGCTGGTGCGTGGGGCCGTCTTCGCCAAGCCCGATCGAATCGTGCGTCATCACGTAGACGACGCGCTGGTTCATCAGTGCGGAAAGTCGGATCGACGGGCGGCAATAGTCGGTGAACACGAAGAACGTGCCGCCGTAGGGGATGAGCCCGCCGTGCAGCGCGATGCCGTTCATCGCCGCGGCCATGCCGTGCTCGCGCACGCCGTAATGGATGTAGCTGCCCGCGAAACTGCCGGGCTTCACCACGCCCTGCGCCTTCGCCTTGGTGTTGTTCGAGCCCGTCAGGTCGGCCGAGCCGCCGACGAGTTCGGGCACCGCGGCCGTCAGCACGTCGAGCGCGTTCTGCGAGGCGACGC
>JAYRKO010000328.1:0-3826 GCA_041905745.1 Tagaea sp.
AGAAGCGCACGAGACCGTACCCGCCCATCTTCAAGAGCACGCCCGCGAGGATGACGGAACCGGCCGTCGGCGCCTCGACGTGGGCGTCGGGCAGCCAGGTGTGGACCGGCCACATCGGCACCTTGACCGCGAAGGACGCGAAGAAGGCGAGCCACAGCCACATCTGCATCTGGCGCGGGAAGCCGTAGTCGAGCAGCTCGACCATGTTCGTCGTCTCGGTCTGCCAGTAGATCGCGAGCATCGCGATCAGCATCAGCACCGAACCGGCGAGCGTGTAGAGGAAGAACTTGAACGCCGCGTAGACGCGCCTTTTGCCGCCCCATACGCCGATGATGAGGAACATCGGGATGAGGACCGCCTCGAAGAACACGTAGAAGAGCATCAGGTCGAGTGCGGCGAACGTGCCGACCATGAACGTCTCGAGCACGAGGAACGCGATCATGTATTCGCGCACCCGTTCGGTGACGTGCCAGCTGGCGAGGATGCACAGCGGCGTCAGGAACGTCGACAGCAGGATGAACGGCGCCGATATGCCGTCCACGCCCATGTGGTAGCCGATCGAATAGCCCGGGATCCAGATCGACCGCTCGACGAACTGGAAGCCGCCCGCCGACCTGTCGAAATCGGTCCACAGGACGAGCGAGACGACGAAGGTCGCCAGCGAGGTCCACAGGGCTGCCCAGCGCGCGTTGCGCGCGACGACGTCGGGAGCGCCGTTCACAAACAGGATGAACGCCGCCCCGACGAGGGGCAGGAAGGTGACGATGGAGAGGATCGGCCAGTCTGTCATGGCACTCTCAATGGCCCGCGCGCAGCACGTACCAGGTGGCGAGGATCACGATGCCGACGAGCATCGCGAAGGCGTAGTGGTAGAGGTAGCCGGTCTGCAGCCAGCTCGCGCGCTGCGCCAGGCGCAGCGTGCCGGCGGCGATCGCGTCCGGACCGCCCTTGTCGATCACGAGCCCGTCGCCCTTCTTCCAAAGGAAGCGGCCGAGCGAGAAGGACGGCTTCACGAACAGCGCGTCGTAGAGCTCGTCGAAGTACCACTTGTTCAGGAGGAAGCGGTACAGGCCCTGGTTGGCCGCCGCGATCTTCGCAGGCTTGCCGGGATTGCGGATGTAGAGGCCGTAGGCGACGCCGATGCCCGCCAGCCCCACCGCGATCAGCAGCGGCGGGATCCAGCCGGGCGCGTGGTGCGCGTGTTCGATCGTGTCGTGCAGCACCTTGATCGACTCGCCCCAGAAATGCTCGCGCCCCTCGCCCACGAAATAGTGGTTGAGCGCGAAGCCCGAAACGACCGCGCCGAACGCGAGGACGTAGAGCGGGATCATCATCACCGCCGGCGATTCGTGCGCGTGGTCGACTGCGTGGTGGTCGGTCGATGGCGCCTTGTGGAAGCTCATGAAGATGAGGCGCCAGGAATAGAACGCCGTCATCGTCGCAGCCGCGAGGCCGAGCCAGAACGCGTAGCGGCCCGCACCCGTATCGGCGGCCCACGCGCTCTCCATGATGATGTCCTTGGAGTAGAAGCCGGCGAACCCGCCGATGCCGGGGATGCCCATGCCTGCGAGCGCCAGCGAGCCGATCCACATCATCGCGTAGGTCGCCTTGATCTTGGTGTGGACCTCGCCGCCCATCTTGCGCATGTCCTGCTCGTGGTGCAGCGCGTGGATGACGGAGCCGGCGCCCAGGAACAGCAGCGCCTTGAAGAAGGCATGCGTCGTCAGGTGGAACATCGCGGCCGAATAGGCCGAAACGCCCGCGGCGAAGAACATGTAGCCGAGCTGCGAGCAGGTCGAATAGGCGATCACGCGCTTGATGTCGTTCTGCACGAGACCGACCGAGGCGGCGAAGAGTGCGGTCGATGCGCCCACGATCGTCACGACCGTCAGCGCCGTCGGCGCGTACTCGAACATCGGCGACAGGCGGCAGACCATGAAGACGCCTGCGGTCACCATCGTGGCCGCGTGGATGAGCGCGGAAACCGGCGTGGGGCCTTCCATCGCGTCGGGCAGCCATGTGTGGAGGAAAAGCTGGGCCGACTTGCCGCAGGCGCCGACGAACAGCAGCAGGCAGATCACCGTCAGCGCGTGGAACTCCCACGACAGGAATCGCATCGTCCAGTCCGCGGCGGCCGGGACGGCCGCGAAGAGTTGGTCGAACTGCACCGTGCCGAAGACCATGAACGTGCCGAAGATGCCCAGCGCGAAGCCGAAATCGCCCACGCGATTGACGAGGAAGGCCTTGATCGACGCTTCGTTGGCGCTTTCCTTCTCGTACCAGAAGCCGATCAGCAGGTACGAGGCGAGACCCACGCCCTCCCAGCCGAAGAACATCTGCACGAAATTGTCGGCCGTCACGAGCATCAGCATGAAGAACGTGAACAGCGACAGGTACGACATGAAGCGCGGGATCGACTTGTCCTCGGACATGTAGCCGATCGAATAGAGGTGGACCATCGAGGACACGATCGTCACGACGCAGACCATGTTGGCCGACAGCGCGTCGTACTTGAACGCCCAGTTCGCCGTGAACGAGCCCGAGCTGATCCACGTGAAAAGTTCGATCGTGCGGGTCTGCCCGCCGATGCCGACCTGCACGAAGATGAACAGCGAGAAGACCGCGGCGAGGCCCACGCAGGCAGTCGTGGCGATCTGCGCGAGGCGGTCGCGCTGGGCCGCGGGCAGCGGCGACATCAGCACGAGGCTGCCCAGCACGAAACCCAGAAGCGGCAGGAGAACGGCGGCCGAATACATGCGAGCGATCCTTCTCAGCCCTTCATCATGTTGATGTCTTCGACCGCGATGGTCCCGCGGTTGCGGAAGTAGACGACCAGGATCGCCAGCCCGATGGCGGCTTCCGCGGCCGCCACGGTCAGGATCAGCAGCGCGAACACCTGGCCGACGAGATCGCCCAGATGCGTCGAGAACGACACGAGGTTGATGTTGACGGCGAGCAGCATCAGCTCGACCGACATCAAAATCACGATGACGTTCTTGCGGTTGAGGAAGATGCCGAAGATCCCGAGCGTGAACAGGATCGCGGCGACGGTCAGGTAGTGGCCGAGCGTGATTTCCATCAGACGTCCACTCCCTGGCGCGACTTGACCACGACCGTCTCGACGCCCTCGGCGCGCGTGCGCGCGACCTGCCGGGGGATCGACTGGCGCTTGACGCCTTCGCGCTCGCGCAGCGTGAGCACGATGGCGCCGATCATCGCGACGAGCAGCACGAGACCCGCCGCCTGGAACGCGAAGACGTACTGGTCGTAGAGCACGAGGCCCAGTGCCCGCGTGTTGTGGACCTGCCCCGGATCGGGAATGGGGACGGCGATCGCCTCGGGCACCGAGGCCGAGAAGGCCCAGGGTGCGAGCACGACGACCAGTTCGGCCAGCAGGATCACGCCGACGGCCGCGCCGATCGGCAGATATCTGGCGTAGCCCGCGCGAAGCGCCGCGAAATCGACGTCGAGCATCATGACGACGAACAGGAACAGAACCGCGACCGCGCCCACGTAGACGACCACGAGGATCATCGCGAGGAACTCGGCCCCCATCAGCACGAAGAGGCCGGCCGCGTTGAAGAAGCACAGGATCAGGAACAGGACCGAGTGCACGGGATTGCGCGCGAAGATGACCATCACGGCGGAGGCCACCAGCACGGCGGAGAAGACGTAGAAGACGATCGCCTCGATCATTGTCCGGTCCGTTGCCTCAGCGATACGGCGCGTCGGCGGCGAGATTGGAGGCAATCTCCGCTTCCCACCGGTCGCCGTTCGAAAGCAGCTTTTCCTTGTTGTACATGAGCTCTTCGCGCGTCTCGGTCGA
>JAYRKO010000329.1:0-3812 GCA_041905745.1 Tagaea sp.
CGGAAGATGTCGATGCGCAGATCCTTCTCGTCGATCTGGACGTCGACCTCCTCGGCCTCGGGCAGCACCGCGACCGTCGCGGTCGAGGTGTGGATGCGCCCGCTCGCCTCGGTCGCCGGCACGCGCTGCACGCGGTGCACGCCCGATTCGAACTTGAGCCGTGCGAACACGCCGGCCCCCGAAATGTTCGCCGTCGCCTCGCGATAGCCGCCCAGTCCCGTTTCGCCGATTTCCATCACTTCGAAGCGCCAGCCGCGCAACTGGGAATAGCGCTGGTACATGCGGAAGAGCTGGGCCGCGAACAGGGCCGCCTCGTCGCCGCCGGTTCCCGCGCGCACTTCGAGGATCGCGTTCTTTTCGTCGGCCGCGTCCTTGGGCAGCAGCATCGCCTGCAGCTCGCGCTCCATGTCGGGCATGCGCGCCTTCAGATCGAAGAATTCCTGCTCGGCGAGGGCCCGCATCTCCGCGTCCTCGCCGCCGCGCATCGCATCGAGATCGGCAAGTTCGATCTTCGCGCGCTTCAGCGTCTCGATCGCCGCGACGACGGGCCCGAGATCGGAATATTCCTTGGAAAGCTTCGCGAGGTTCTTCGCGTCCGTCGTGCCGCTCGCCAGCATGTCGCCCAGTTCGCGGTGGCGATGGACGACCTTGTCCAGCTTCAGGTCGAAACTCACGTGTCGTTCTCCGTATCGTCGAGGCCGAAGGCGCGCGCGATGAGCGCTTCGATGCGCGCGCGTTCGGCCGGATCGTTCTGCGCCGCTTCGCGCAGGAAGGCGCTGGGCCCGTGCAGCAGCCGGTGGACGAGAAGTTCGGTCGCGCGCTCGGCGTCGCCGCCCGTCTCGCCCAATGCCCGCAGCCGCTCGGCCTCGAAATGGCGGCGCAGGCGAACGATGGCGCCGTCGGCGCCGCGCCCGGCGCGCGCGCGCGCGAAGGCGGCAAGCTCCGCCTCGACGATCGCCCATGCCTCGCCGGTCGACGCTTCGCGCTCCGCCCGGCCCTTCAGCGCCAGCGCCTCGAGGTCGTCGATGCCGAAACGATAGGCGCCGTCGAGCGTCTCGACCTCGCGCGCCACGTCGTCGGGCACGCCCAGATCGAGGAACAGCATCGGCCGGCGGCGGCGCGCGCGCAGCGCGTCGAGCGCGTGGCGCGGCGTGACGACGGGCGCGCCCGTGCCCACCGCGGTGATGACGATGTCGGCCTGCGCCAGCGCGGCGTCGAGCGCGTCGAAGGAAACCGCGTGCGCGCCCAGCCGGCGCGCGAGGTCGGCCGCGCGCGCTGCCGAGGGCGCGCCGACGGCAAGCCGGCTCAGGCCCGCGCGGCGGAAATGCTCGGCCAGCAGCTCGCCCATTTCGCCCAGCCCCACGAGCAGTGCCGAACAGCGCGACGGCTCGCCGTGGACGTCGCGTGCGACCGCGGCGGCGGCGGCGGCGAGCGACACCGGCCGTTCGCCGATCGCGGTTTCGCTGCGCACGCGCTTGGCGGCGGCGTAGGCGCGTTCGAGGGCGGCGTCGAGCTCGGCGCCCGAAAGCCCCATCTCGCGCGCCAGCGCGTGGGCGGCCTTCACCTGCCCCAGCACCTGTGGCTCGCCGACGACCTGACTGTCGAGCGAACTTGCCACCGCGAAGACGTGGCGCAGCGCCGCTTCGCCCTCGTGCGCGTAGCTTTCGCCCGCCACGTCGCGCCCCGCGCGGCGCGCGAAGGCGGCGAGCACGGCCGCGCGCGTGGCGCCCGGATCGGCGGCGGCGAACTGCACCTCGACGCGGTCGCAGGTCGAGATCAGCAGCGCCTGCGACAGGCCCTCGCGGCGCAGTTCGGCCAGGAAACCGCGCGCCTCGCCTTCGGGCACGAACAGCGCGTCGCGGGTGGCCGCGGAACTTGTACGATGGTTGACCCCCACGACGCCGAGGCGCGCGGGCGCGTCGGGCGCGTCCATGGCGGGATCTACAAGAAGCGGCGTGCGCGGGCCGTCCGCATCATCCGGCCGCCTTGGCGGCCTCCCGCGCGAGGATTTCGGCAGCCCGCTTCTCGACCATTTCGGCCAGATGCTCGACGATGTCGGCGTCCTTCAGCTTGTGGTCGGGCTTGCCGCCCACATAGATCATGTGCGTGCCATTGCCGCCGCCAGTGAAGCCGATGTCGGAATCGCGCGCTTCGCCGATGCCGTTGACGATGCAGCCGATGACCGAGACCGTCATCGGTACCGTGATGTGTGCAAGCCGCTCTTCGAGCCGCTCGACCGTCTTGATGACGTCGAACTGCTGGCGCGCGCAGGACGGGCACGAGACGACCGTGACGCCGCGCCGGCGCAGGCCCATCGACTTCAGCAGGTCGAAACCGACCTTCACTTCCTCGACCGGATCGGCGGAGAGCGAGACGCGGATCGTGTCGCCGATGCCCGCCCACAGCAGCGAGCCCAGGCCCAGCGCAGACTTGACCGTGCCCATGCGCAGGGCGCCCGCCTCGGTGATGCCGAGATGGAGCGGGTAATCGCACACTTCGGAAAGCTGCTGGTAGGCGGCGACGGCAAGGAAAACGTCCGACGCCTTGCAGCTGATCTTGAATTCGCGGAAATCCTCGTCCTCGAGGCATTTGGCGTGGCTGAGCGCGCTTTCGACCATCGCCTCGGGGCACGGTTCGCCGTATTTCTCGAGGAACTCGCGTTCGAGCGAACCGGCGTTCACGCCGATGCGGATCGAGCAGCCGTGGTCCTTGGCCGCCTTGACGACCTCGCGCACGCGCTCCTTCGAACCGATATTGCCCGGATTGATGCGCAGGCACGCGGCCCCCGCCTCGGCCGCCTCGATCGCGCGGCGGTAGTGGAAATGGATGTCCGCCACGATCGGCACGCGCGCCGCGCGCACGATCTGCTTCAGCGCCGCCGTCGACTCCTCGTCCGGGCAGGAAACGCGCACGATGTCGGCACCGGCCGCCTCGGCGCGGCGGATCTGGTCGATCGTGGCGCCCGCGTCGGCCGTGGGCGTGTTCGTCATCGTCTGGACGGTGATGGGCGCATCGCCGCCGACCGGCACCTTGCCGACCATGATCTGGCGGCTCTTGCGGCGGGCAATCTGGCGATAGGAACGGACGGTCATGCGGCGCTCGGGGCGGCGGAGGTGATTCGGATGCCGCCCTTATAGCGCAGGCCCCTCAGCCCGGCGAGCCGCGATCTTCGCCGCCCTCGGCCGGGGTCGCGGGGGTCGCCGGTGCGGCCGCTGGCGGGGTGGGCCGCGGCGCATCGCCCGCGGCATTGCCGGCGACCAGCCGCTGCGGGTCGAGGGCAACCGATTTCTGGACGAAACCGAGCCGGCCGACGGCCGGGACAGGCTTGCCGTCGACGCGGATTTCGAGCCCGCCCGCGTTGCCGGTGGCGAGCACGAGACCCTCGCGGTCGGGCGCGTTGTAGCTCTCGCCCGGACGCAGGATGCGCGAGAAGAGGATGGTACCCGCCGCGTCACGGACCTGCGTCCAGCTGTCGGACGTCGCGCGGATCACGATGCGGCCTTCGTTTGCCTCGCCATAGCTGCGCGGCGAACCGTCGCCGGCGGGCGCCACCGCGGCCGGCGGCGGCGCGGGCGGCAGGCTTGCGACCTGCGCAGGCGCCTGCGGCGGGGCCGGCGTGGGCACGAAGGCGGCCGGGGGCAGCGGGGCGGGCGTTTCCGGGGCGGCGGCGGGTGCGGCACCCGGCAGCGCGCGGGCGAGCGCTTCGCTCGACGACGGGCCGGGCACGCGCGGCGCCACGGGCTCGGGTGCTGGAATGCGCGCGGCCAGCGTTTCGGGCACGGCGGTCACGCGCGGCGCGGGCGCGCGCTGGT
>JAYRKO010000330.1:0-3810 GCA_041905745.1 Tagaea sp.
TTTTTCGAGCCGGTGACGGGCACCGTCAGCTACCTCGTCGCCGATCCGGCGGCGAAGGTCGCGATGGTCGTCGACCCGGTGCTCGACTACGACTGGCGGGCCGGCCGCACGTCGACGGGCTCGATCGACAGGCTCGCGAAGGCGGCCGAGGGCTACCGCATCGAAGCCATCGTCGAGACCCATCCGCACGCCGACCACCTGTCGGGTGCGCAGGAACTTAAGAAGCGGGCGGGCGGGATGATCGCGATCGGCGCCGGGATTGCGACCGTGCAGCGGACATGGGCGCCGATCCTCGATCTCGAAGCGGGCTTCCCGTGCGACGGCTCGCAGTTCGACCGGCTGCTGGCGGACGGCGAGCGTTTCGCGCTCGGCGCGTTCGAAGTCGCGGTCATGGATACGCCCGGCCACACGCCGGCCTGTATCACCCTCGTCGTCTCGCATCCGGCCGGCGGGCGGAAGCACGCCTTCGTCGGCGACACGCTGTTCATGCCGGACTACGGCACGGCGCGCACCGACTTCCCCGGCGGATCGGCGCGCACGCTCTACCGCTCGATCCGGCGCATCCTGTCGCTGCCGGACGACACGAAGCTCTACACCGCCCACGACTACCAGCCCGGCGGGCGCGCCGTCGTCTTCGAGACGACGGTGGGCGAGCAGCGACGCGCGAACGTCCACGTGAAGGACGGAACCGACGAGGACGCCTTCGTCGCGATGCGCGAGGCGCGCGACGGCAAGCTCGACGCGCCCAACCTGCTGCTGCCCTCGATCCAGGTGAACGTGCGCGGCGGCCATCTGCCGCCGGCGGCTTCCAACGGCACGCGCTATCTCAAGATCCCGTTGGACCGGATCTGATGGCGACGCACAAGGGACCGCAGGCGCAGGCCGACGAGCGGCGCCGCAAGGAGGCCGAGGCGGCGGCCCTGCGCGCCAACCTCAAGCGGCGCAAGCTGCAGGCGCGTGGGCGCGAGGCGGCCGAGGACGAGGCGGCGATCGACGCGATCCTCGAATTCTGGTTCGCCGGCGGCGATCCGGCGAACGGCGGCTTCCGCAAGCTGTGGTTCGAGAAGGACGCCGCGTTCGACGGGCTGTGCCGCGAACGCTTCGGCGCGCTGTCGGCGCGCGCGGCGGCGGGCGAACTCGACCGCTGGGGGCAGACCGCCGACGGCGGCCTTGCGCTGCTCGTGCTGCTCGACCAGATCCCGCGCAACGTCCATCGCGGCACGCCCGCGGCGTTCGCCGCCGATCCCAAGGCGCTCGACCTCGCGCGGCGCATGGTCGCGCGCGGTTTCGATCGCGAACTGGAGCCGGCGCGCCGCCTGTTCGTCTATCTGCCTTTCACGCATGCCGAGGATATGGCGATGCAGGACGAATGCGTGCGGCTGGTCGAGTCGCTGCCCGAAACGCCCTGGCGCGCGCAGGCCGTGAAGTCGGCGCACGCGCATCGCGACGTGATCCGCGACTACGGCCGTTTTCCGCACCGGAACGCGGCGTTGGGCCGGGAATCGACGCCGGCCGAGCGGGAATATCTCGCGCGGCCCGACGCGGGCTTCTAGCCGCCGAAATGCCCCGCCGCCGTCTGGATTTTGCCATCCGGGCGGGGTAAGGGAGGGCATGGACAAAATCCGAATCCGCGGGGGCCGCACGCTGCGCGGCTCGATCCCCATCGGCGGCGCCAAGAACGCGGCACTGCCGCTGATGGTCGCAAGCCTTCTCACCGACCAGACGCTGACGCTGGTCAACATTCCCCATCTCGCGGACATCACGACGCTCGCCAACCTGCTCGGCACGCTGGGCGTGGAGATCGCGCTCGACGGGCATGCGCCCAACGGCGGGCATGCGGGCCGCGCGCTGGCGCTGACCGCGCGCAAGCTTTCGAGCACGACGGCGGAATACGACCTCGTGCGCAAGATGCGCGCGTCCATCCTCGTCCTCGGGCCGATCCTGGCGCGCGAGGGGCAGGCGCGCGTGTCGCTGCCGGGCGGCTGCGCCATCGGCGCGCGGCCGGTCGACCTGCACCTCAAGGGTCTCGAACAACTCGGCGCCACGATCGAGCTGGCCGGCGGCTATGTCGACGCGCGCGCGCCCAACGGGCTGACGGGCGCGCGCATCGTCTTCCCGTTCGTGTCGGTGGGCGCCACCGAGAACCTGATGATGGCGGCCACACTCGCCAAGGGCCGCACGACGCTGGTGAACGCGGCGCGCGAACCGGAGGTGGGCGATCTCGCCCGCTGTCTCGTTTCGATGGGGGCGGCGATATCCGGCATCGACAGCGACACGCTGACGATCGAGGGCGGCAAGCCGCTTCACGCCGCGCGCCACACGATCCTGCCCGACCGCATCGAGATGGGCACCTACGCGATGGCCGCGGCGGCAACCGGCGGCGACGTCGAACTCGTCGGCGGACGGCTCGAACTCATCCAGTCGGCGGCCGACGCGCTGCGCGGGGCCGGCGTCACGTTCGAGCAGGGCGAGAAGGGCGTGCGCGTGAACCGTTCGAACGCGGCCCTTACGGGCATTGACGTGATGACCGAGCCCTATCCTGGTTTCCCGACCGATCTGCAGGCGCAGATGATGGCGCTGCTGACCACCGCGCAGGGGGCCTCGATGATGACCGAGACCATCTTCGAGAATCGCTTCATGCACGTGCCCGAACTGCGCCGCATGGGCGCCAACATCAATCTGCATGGCGGGTCGGCGATGGTGCGCGGCGTGCTGCAACTGACCGGCGCGCCGGTGATGGCAACTGACCTGCGCGCGTCGGTCTCGCTGGTGATCGCCGGTCTGGTGGCGAAGGGCGAGACGACCGTCGCGCGCGTCTACCATCTCGACCGCGGCTACGAGCGGCTGGAAGAGAAACTCGCCGCGTGCGGGGCGGACATCGAAAGGCTGAAGGACGCGGCATGACCGATGCGACCGGCGCATTGCGGCTCAAGGCCGAGGACGCGGAAGATTTCCGCATCCTCGCCGCGTGCCTGCAGGACGCGCTGGTGCCGGTCGGCGACATGAGCTTCGACGACGCGACGGCCGAATTCGTCGTGCTCGCCAACCGCTTCCGCTGGGAAGGCGACATCCGGACGGGCGAGCGTATCCACTGCGCGGTGCATTTTTCGGGCGTGCGCGCCGTGCGCCGGCGCGGGTTCGACCTGCGCGAGCGCGGCCGCGTGCTCGCCCTGCTGACGATCGAAGGGGCGGCGGACGCGGTGACGCTGCTGTTCGCCGAAGGGGCGGCCGTGCGCCTCGAAGGGGCGGGAATTTCCGGGCGTCTGCGCGATGTGGGCGAGCCGTGGCCCAGTGCGGCCACGCCGCGACATCCCGACGCCTGAACGGCCGGCCCCTCGCGCGGGGCCCGTTTTCTGCTATGACAGCGCCCTGGGACCGCCCCGGCAACGGGTGCAGGCTCCGCCATCGAAAGACAAGCCTTTGAACGCGAACGAGAAAATCATTCTGGCGTTGCCCAACGGCCGCATCCTCAAGGAGGCGATGCCGCTGTTGCGCAAGGCCGGCATCCGGCCGGAGCCGGAGTTCGACAACCCCGATACGCGCCTGCTGCGTTTCCGGACGGACGATCCGCGCCTCGACATCGTGCGCGGCCGGGCCTTCGACGTGGCCACCCTCGTGGCGTTCGGCGCGGCACATCTGGGGGTGGTGGGCAACGACGTGATCGTCGAATTCGACTATCCGGAAATCTACGCGCCGCTCGACCTGCGCATCGGCAAGTGCCGCCTGTCGGTGGCCGAGCCCGTGGAACTCGCCGGCCGCGACGATCCGCGCAAGTGGAGCCACGTGCGCGTCGCCACCAAGTACCCGAAC
>JAYRKO010000331.1:0-3805 GCA_041905745.1 Tagaea sp.
CTCGGCAGGACGAGGCTGAGTTTCACGGTGCGCGCTCCAGCGGTCGGTTTTCGCGCCACCACGCGATGGTGCGCGCGATCCCCTCGTCGAGGCCGATGCGCGGGCGCCAGCCGAGTTCGGCCGCCGCGAGCGCGCAGTCGAGCGAGAGTTCGGTGTCGATCGTCGGCCGTTCGGGATCGAGGACGATGTCGAGCGGACGGCCCGACGCGCGCACGATGCGTTCGGCAAGTTCGCGCGTCGTCACGGCCGTTCCCGATCCGATGTTGTAGAGCGCGTAGGGTTTGGATGCGCGCGCGATGACGGCCGCAACGGCGGCCGACAGGTCGTCGGCATGGATCAGGTCGCGCGCGGCCTTGCCCGTCCCCCACAGCACGAGGCGGCCGTCCTGCGCGCTCAGCGCCTTGGTCACGGTCGCGCCGAATACGTGGCTGCGCGCCAGGTCGTACTTGTCGTGGGGGCCGTAGACGTTCGAATGGCGCAGCACCGTGAAGCGCGTGCGCCCGAGGCCGGCATACCAGGCGCACATCCGCTCGAAATAGACCTTCGTCAGCGCCACGCCCGCGTAGGCGGGGTGGAGTGCTGCCGCCGGGTCGAAATCGCTCTCGCGCTGGGCGCGCGGCGAGGACGCGTACATGACCGAGCAGGAGAACCACACGACGTGGCGCACGCCGGCGCGGTGGGCGGCGGCAAAGACGCGGCCGTTCATCACCTGGTTGTCGACGATCATCGACAGCGGATCGCCGAGATTGGCGCCCGCCCCGGCCGTTGCGGCTGCGGCGTGCACGACGATCTGCGCGCCGGCGAGGGCCGCCGAGACGTCGCGCTCGACCGTCAGGTCGGCTTCGATCCATTTGAGACGCGGGAAATCGTAGGAAGGCCGTTCGTGCCGGACCGCGACGACGTCGTACGCCGGATCGCGCGCGAGCGACTGGGCAACGTTGCGGCCGACGAATCCCGTCGCGCCGAGGACAACCACGCGAATCATGCGCGAACGAGACTATCCGCGCGCGCGCGGGAAGTCAGGCGGCAAGTCCGGCCGCGTCGGGCATGCGGTTCAGACGGAGATGTCGAGCTTCTGGCCGCGGCCGGTCAGTACGCCGCTGGCGACGTCGTTGCTGGCCGACGCGGCAAGCTGGATGCCCTGCTCGGTCTGTGCCTGCGCCTGCTGCGAAACGACCAAAGTAACGTCGTTCTGCTGCTGCTGGCGGTCGAGGCTCGCCTGCAGCACGGGCAGGAAAGCTGCGGTGAGTCCGGAAGCTCCGGTTGCGGAAACGGCCATCGGAATTCTCCGAGAAAATCCGGTTTCTGACTGGCGCTATTTTCCCGCCGCACGAGCATTGCTGTCACGCACTATCAATTCGAAATTGCTGAAAATTTGGTGCAATTTCAGCAGCTTAAGCAAATTTTATTTAGATTTTCGAGACTTTTTCTTGGCCCGTGCAATCCCTTCGAGAATCATCTTTTCGGCGCCCTTCGCATCGACCCAGCGCACGATGGTGACCCACTTTCCCTTTTCCAGATCTTTGTAATGCTTGAAGAAATGGGCGATCTGCTCGGTCAGGATTTCGGGCAGGTCGGTATAGCTTTTCACGCCCGAATAGAACGGATGGAGCTTGTCGACCGGCACCGCGACGATCTTTTCGTCGGGGCCGGCCTCATCCTCCATCAGCAGTGCGCCGATCGGTCGCGACCGGATGATCGCACCGGGCACCACCGGCACATGCCCGACGACGATCACGTCGACCGGATCGCCATCGCCCGAAAGCGTGTGCGGGATGAAGCCGTAGTTCGCGGGGTAGCGCATCGCGGTGTGCAGGAAGCGGTCGACGAACAGCGCGCCCGATGCCTTGTCGATCTCGTATTTGACGGGCTCGCCGCCAAGCGGGATCTCGATCACGACGTTCACGTCCTGCGGCGGCTTCGCGCCGATGCGGATCTTGTCGATGTCCATTGGTGCGTCCTGCTTTGGTTACCACGCCTGCGCGGCACGTACTGCGACAGTAGCGCGTCCGCCCTGCCCGCCGCTAGGACGCTGCCGGTCGCACGGGCTAGTGTCGGGCGATCATGATTCGCCCCGACGAAATCGCCGCGCACCTCGAAGGCGCCGTGCGTCGCCATCAGGCAGGCGACGTCGCCGGCGCTGCGGCGGCCTATGCCGAAATCCTGGCCGTTGCCCCCGACCATCCCGACGCGCTGCATCATTCGGGTATCGCGGCCATCCAGCTCGGCCGTCTTGACGAGGCCATCGCGAAGCTTTCGGCGGCCGTCGCGCGCGTGCCGACCATCGCCGTGTGGCAATCCAATCTCGGCGACGCGTGGCGGCGCGCGGGCGGCGCCCGGCGCGCGATCGCGGCGTACGACGTGGCGCTGTCGCTCGATCCCGCACTTGCCGAGGCGCGCTTCGGCCGCGCGCTTGCCAACCAGACCGCCGGCGCGCTCGATGCGGCAATCGCGGACTGGCAGGCGCTGCTCGAGCGTGCACCCGGCAATGCCGATGCGCGCAACAATCTGGGGGCGTCCTTCTTCGCCGCCGGCCGGCCCGCCGACGCGCTCGCGCAGTTCGACGCGCTGGTCGCTGCGGGCCGCGAAAGCGCCGACCTGCAGCGCAACCGCGCGCTCGCGTTGGCGGCGCTGGGGCGCGAACGCGAGACGCAAGACGCCTTCGAGCGCGCGCTCGTGCTGCGCGTGGACGACATCGAGGTGCTGCGCGCCTACGCCGGCTGGTTGGTCGGGCGCCGCCGGCTCGACGAGGCGATCGCGCTTTACGTGCGCATCGACGCGCTGCGGCCCGGCGAGGCGCAGACGTTCAACGATCTCGGCGTGGCGTGGCTCGAACGCGGCAATGCCGACGTGGCGTTGGACACGCTGCGCCGGGCGGCGGCGATGATGCCGGATTCGGCGCTCGTGCGGACCAATCTGGGCAATGCGCTGCGTGCGACCGGCGATCTCGACGGCGCGATCGCGGAATACCGGGCGGCCCTCGCGCGCGACGCGACGCTTGCCGAGACCTACGACAATCTCGGCACGGCCCTGCGCGACCGCGGCCAGCTCGACGAGGCGGCCGCAAGCTACGAGACGGCGCTGCGCCTGCGGCCCGCGTTCGTCTCCGCACTTGGCAACCTCGCCAATCTGCGGCTCGAACTCGGCAATCCGTCGGCGGCGATCGCGCTTTACCGGCGCGCGATGGCGGCAGCGCCCGGTGCGGTCGATATCCATCGCAACTACCTGCTTGCGATCCTCTACGACCCGACGGTCGATCCGAAGGCGCGACTGGACGCGCACTTGGAATTCGCCCGCCGCCATGCGCCGCCCGCCCCCCTGCCGCCCGCGGCACCGGCGCCGCTCGCCGGCCGCCGCATCCGCGTGGCGTACGTGTCGTCGGATTTCCGGGACCATCCCGTCGCGCGGACCGTCGGCCCGATCGTCGCGGGCCACGACCGCAGCCGCTTCGAAGTCTTCGTCTATTCCGACGTGCCGCATGCCGACGCGAGGACCGCCAACCTGCGCGCGGCCGTCGAGCACTGGCATGACAATGCCGGCGCGAACGACGAAACGCTTGCCCGGCGCATCCGCGCGGACGGCATCGACGTGCTGGTCTGCGTGGCCGGCCGCTTCGACCGTAACAGGCCGCTGCTGGCGGCCTGGCGTCCGGCGCCCGTGCAACTGGCGCTCGGCGAAGTGGCGACGACCGGCATCGAGGCCTACGACGGCGTGTTCGCGGATCCGTTCCTCGTGCCGCGCGGCAGCGTGGAGGCTTTCGTCGAGCGGCCGCTGCGCCTGCCCCGCCATTTCGTCCACGTGCCGC
>JAYRKO010000332.1:0-3802 GCA_041905745.1 Tagaea sp.
TCCGCGCCGATCAAGATCGGCGGCCGGCATTGGGGCGGCCTGCGGCTCGCCTACAAGATCTGAATTAAGCGTCGCGCAACGCGACGTAGACCGGCGTATGGTCCGACGGCTTTTCCCAGCCGCGCGGCGTGCGATCGACGCTTGCTTCGTCGAGCCGGTCGGCGGCCTGCGGCGAGAGCAGCAGGTGATCGATGCGCAGGCCGTGGTCGTGCGTGAAACGGTCGCGGAAATAGTCCCAGTAGGTGTAGAGCCTCGCTTCCGGGTGGCGCAGGCGGATCGCGTCGGTCCAACCCTGATGGACGAGCGTGCGCCAGGCCGCGCGCGATTGCGGCTGGACCAGCGCGTCGCCGGCCATCGCCTTTTCGTCCCACACGTCGCGCGCGGTCGGGCAGACATTGTAATCGCCCGCCAGAACGATCGGCATCTCGAGCCGGAGCAGTTCGCTTGCATGGTCGGCCAGACGGCGCATCCAGCCGAGCTTGTAGTCGAACTTCGGACCCGGCTGCGGATTGCCGTTGGGCAGGTAGATCGACGCGACGCGGATGCCGCCGACCGTCGCTTCGATGTAGCGGGCCTGCTCGTCGCCGTCGTCGCCCGGCAACCCCCGGATCACGTCCTCGATCGGCCGCTTCGACAGGATCGCGACGCCGTTGTACGTCTTCTGCCCGAACGTGGCGATGTTGTAGCCAAGCGTCTCGACTTCCATCGCGGGGAAGTCGGCATCGACGCATTTGAGTTCCTGGAGGAGGGCAACGTCGGGTGCGGCTTCCTTCAGCCAGCGCACCAGATGCGGTGCACGCGCGCGCACCGAGTTGACGTTCCAGGTCGCGATTTTCAAAGGTCGTTCTCTAGACCGAGAACGAGTTGCCGCAGCCGCACGAACTTTTCGCGATCGGATTGCGGATCTGGAAGGCGGCGCCGATCAGGTCCTCGACATAGTCGATCTGCGAACCGGACAGCATTTCCAGCGACGTCTCGTCGATGACGACCGTGGCGCCGTCGCGCCGCACCACATGATCGTCGGCACGCGCGGTGTCGTCGAAGGTGAAGCCGTACTGGAAGCCCGAGCATCCGCCGCCGGAAACCGAGATGCGCAGCATCATGCCCTTGTGTTCCTCCTGCGACAGGATGAACGCAATGCGCTTGGCTGCGGAATCGGTGACCTCCACGGTCTTCGGGCTGTCGGCGACGGCGGCATCGGTCATCGGGGTCTGCTCCTCGGAACTCCCTAAGAGTTAATAATCGCGCGCGCGGTGTCAATGTCGCAGGCGAACGAACGCGCAACACCCATGCCCGGCGAGGGGGGATTCGGCGTTGCGGGGCCGTCCTGCCGACGTTAGCTTGCCCGGACAATGGCATGGCCCCTGTCCGTCGAGTCGAGATCGCAGGTTGCGCCGCCGGTTCATGCCGGCCGGGCAGCGTTTGCGTGCCGTCCGGATGCAAGCCGGGGACGCCGGTTTCCCGAGCCCGGCAGCGCGCTGCGCTCGGCCTTCCAGCGCGACCGCGACCGGGTAATCCACTCGACCGCCTTTCGCCGGCTGAAGCACAAGACCCAGGTCTTCGTCGCCCACGAGAGCGACCATTACCGCACGCGCCTGACGCATTCGCTGGAAGTCGCCCAGATCGCGCGCACGCTCGCGCGCACGCTGGGGCTGGACGAGGACCTGACCGAGTGTCTGGCGCTCGCCCACGATCTCGGCCATACCTGCTTCGGCCATGCGGGCGAAGAGGCGCTCGATGCCGCGATGGCGCCGTACGGCGGCTTCGATCACAACGCGCAGACGCTGCGCGTGCTCACCAAGCTCGAATGTCGGCATATCGGCTTCGACGGCCTCAATCTGACATGGGAAAGCCTCGAAGGCGTGGTCAAGCACAACGGGCCGCTCGGGGGCAAGCTGCCGGCGGCGATCGCCGAATATGTCGCGAGCCACGATCTGGAGCTTTCGACGTTTCCCGGCGCCGAAGCGCAGGTCGCGGCCCTTTCCGACGATATCGCGTATAACGCGCACGATCTTGACGACGGATTGCGCGCGGGCCTTTTCGGCGTCGAGGATCTTGCGGATCTGCCGCTCGTCGGGCCGACCTATGCCGCAATCCTGCGCGAGCATCCGGATGTCGAGGCGGGCAGGGCGGTCGGCGAGTTGGTCCGTCGCCTTGTCGGCGCGATGGTCGACGATGCGCTCGGCGAGACGCACCGGCGGCTTGCGAGTGCCGCGCCCGCTTCGGCGGACGAAGTCCGCCGCCTCGGCCATCCGGTCGTGGCGTTTTCGGTCGGATTCGGCCATGAAATGGCCGCGATCAAGGGGTTTCTTTTCGAACGCATGTACCGCCACCACAAAGTCAACGCGATGACCAGCCGTGCGCGCCGCGTCGTGCGGGCGCTATTCGACCTCTATCTAGCCGAGCCGAATCTTCTGCCGCCGGAATGGCAGCGTCGTGCCGTCGTTGCGGAGAAGCCGCGACTTGCCCGCGCCGTCGCGGACTATATCGCGGGCATGACCGACAATTTTGCGCTTCAGGAATACCGCCGTCTGTTCGAGGTCGAGGCATGAACGTCTTCGCCGATTTCCATGCCGCGCTTTCGACCGCGCTCGCCGCATTGGTTGCCGAGGGTAAACTGCCGGACGGGCTCGACCTGTCGCGTGCGGTCGTCGAGCCGCCGCGCGATCTGTCGCACGGCGACCTGTCGACCAATGCGGCACTCGTGCTCGCGAAGGGCGCGGGAACGAAGCCGCGCGACGTGGCCGCACTCCTCGTCGAGAAGCTCTCGGCCGATCCGCGCGTCGCGAAGGCCGACATCGCGGGGCCGGGGTTCGTCAATCTCCGCCTGCATGCGGGCGTCTGGCGCGATCTCGTCCGCTCGATCCTGGCGCTCGGCACGGCCTATGGTGCCGGTACGTCCGGCGGCGGGCGCCCGGTCAATGTGGAGTACGTGTCGGCAAATCCGACCGGGCCGATGCATGTCGGCCATTGCCGCGGCGCCGTCGTCGGCGACGCGCTGGCCTCGCTCCTCGAGAAGACCGGCTTCGCCGTCACGCGCGAATATTACATCAACGATGCCGGCGCACAGGTCGACACGCTCGCCCGTTCGGTGCATCTGCGCTATCGCGAAGCGCTTGGCGAGGACATCGGCGCAATCCCGGAAGGGTTCTACCCCGGCGAATACCTCGTTCCCGTCGGCAAGGCGCTTGCCGCCAAGCACGGCGACCGCTACCGCAGTGCGCCCGAAGAGACCTGGCTGAACGAGTTCCGCGATTTCGCGATCGAAGCGATGATGGAACTCATCCGCGCCGATCTGCATGTGCTGGGCGTGCGCCACGCGGTCTTCACGAGCGAACGCAACAACATCGTCGGCCAGGGGCGCGTCGACGAGGCCGTGGACCGGCTCAAGCTGCGCGATCTCGTCTATACCGGCGTTCTCGAGCCGCCCAAGGGCATGAAGCCCGAGGATTGGGAGCCGCGCCCGCAGTTGCTGTTCCGCGCGACCGAGTTCGGCGACGATGTCGACCGGCCTCTGCGCAAATCCGACGGAAGCTGGACCTATTTCGCGTCCGATATGGCTTACCATCTCGACAAATACCGGCGCGGCTTCGTGCGCCTGATCGACGTTTGGGGTGCCGACCACGGCGGTTACGTCAAGCGCGTCGATGCCGCCGTGAAGGCACTGTCGGAGGGCCGTGCGACCTTCGAGGTGAAGCTCTGCCAGATGGTCAATCTGATGGACCGCGGCGAGCCGGTGAAGATGTCGAAGCGGTCGGGAAATTTCGTCACGCTGCGCGACGTCGTCGACGAAGTCGGCGCC
>JAYRKO010000333.1:0-3792 GCA_041905745.1 Tagaea sp.
CTGATCACGACCGAGGTCGCGCCCTTCGGCGGCGTCAAGGAATCCGGCCTCGGCCGCGAGGGCTCCAAGTACGGCCTCGACGAGTTCATGGAGGTCAAATACCTCTGCATGGGCGGGATCTGAGCCGGTGCCGGGCGGTTACGACTATGATCTGTTTACGATCGGCGCGGGGTCGGGCGGCGTGGCCGGGTCGCGTCGCGCGGCGAGCTACGGCGCGAAAGTCGCGATCGCGGAAGACTGGCGCATCGGCGGTACGTGCGTGCTGCGCGGTTGCGTGCCGAAGAAGCTTCTCATCTACGGGGCGCATTTTGCCCACGAGATGGAAGATGCGCGCGGATACGGCTGGACGGTCGAGGGCAAGCTCGATTGGGGTAAGCTCATCGCGGCGAAGAACCGTGAAACGGACCGCCTCGAAGGCATCTACAAGAATTTGCTGTCGGGGGCGGGCGTCGAGCCGGTTCTCGGGCGCGCACGCATCATCGACCCGAATACGGTCGACGTCGCCGGCCGCAGGATTACCGCCAGGTACATTCTGATCGCTGCCGGCGGCCGGCCGGAAAGACCTGCCATCCCTGGCATCGAGCACACGATCACATCGAACGAGGCGCTCGATCTTCCTGCGCTGCCTTCGCGCGTCGTCGTCGTTGGCGGCGGCTATATTGCCGTGGAGTTCGCAGGCATCTTCCGGGCGGCGGGCGCCGAAGTGACGATCGTCATTCGCGGCGACAAGATCCTGAGGGGATTCGACGAGGATGTTCGCGACCACCTGACCGCGGAACTGATCAAGCAGGGGATCCGCATCCGGAATCACGCGAAGGTCGCACGCATCGAACGGACGCCGTCGGGGGACCGAGCCGTTTTCGAGGACGGCGAAGCGATCGAGGCGGATCAGATCATGTATGCGACGGGGCGGGTGCCGAATACGCGCGATCTCGGCCTCGAAAGCGTCGGCGTGCATCTCGACAAGAGCGGCGGCGTTGCCGTCGACGAATGGCAGCGCACGACCGTGCCCGGAATCTATGCGATCGGCGACGTCACGAACCGGATCAATCTTACGCCGGTCGCCATCGCCGAAGGGCGGGCGCTGGCGGAAACGTTGTTCAATTCGAACCCGATGTCGATGGACCATGCCGACATTCCCTCGGCGGTCTTCAGCCAACCGCCAGTCGGCACGGTCGGAATATCCGAACAGGAAGCGATGCGGCTTTACGGGATCGAAGGAGTCGACATCTATCGCGCGACGTTCCGGCCGATGAAGCACACGCTGTCGGGGCGCGACGAGCGCACGATGATGAAGCTCGTCGTCGAGGCGGCGACCGGGCGCGTACGCGGTGTCCACATGGTCGGCGCCGATGCACCGGAGATCATCCAGGGGATTGCGATTGCGGTGAAAGCTGGCCTAACAAAATCGGATTTCGACAGAACAGTCGCGATACATCCGACGGCGGCCGAGGAATTCGTCTTGATGCGCGAGAAGGCGAAGCGCTAGTCAGCGCTTCGCCCCGCCAATGCCGGCAATCACGCTCGCGACCATTCCGAGCGAGACGAGTACAAGACCAACCATCGCCGGCCCGGAGACCTTTTCGCCGAGGAATATCGCCGCCAGGACGGTCGCGATGGCCGGGACGAGGGCTGTGAACGCCGCCGCCCGGGCGGCGCCGAGCCATGCGACGACCTTCGTATAGACGATCACCGCGACAACGCCGACCGCAATGCCCTGATAGCCAGCCTGCAGAAGCAGCGGGAGCAGGGCATGGTCCGCAATGCGCAGACCGGCCCCCAGAAGATAGAACGGCAGATACACGCCCGCGGAGGCGACGGTGACGAAGGTCGTCGTCGCAACGGGCGGAACGCGCCAAGCGCGTGCCGCGACGGTGAAAGCGGCCCAGAACGCGCCGGCCAGAACGAACATGACGTGACCGCGCCACTGGCCGGGAACACCTTGCGCGAAGCTGCCGGTGCCCAGCGCAACGATACCGGCGACGATCGCGACGAGTCCCGCCAGGCGCCATCCGGCGACCCGTTCGCCGAGAAAGCGCGAAGCGAAGAATGCCGAGAAGACCACGATCGATCCTGGCAAGATCACGGCGCCGTGGCTGGCCGGGATAAGGCCGTAGCCCACATAGACAAGCATTCCGTACGGCAGGCCCGAAAATGCCGTGAGCACGGCAAGCCGCGGCCAGCTGACGCCCGCAAAACCCGTGACGCCGCTCGGCTGAGTCAGGACGACCGGCAAGAGAACGACGCCGGCGACGACGAAACGCAGGAATGCAAGATCGAACGGATCCAGCGCATCGAGCGTCCCGAGACGCGAGACGACCGCCCAACCGCCGTAGAGCGTCGCCGCGAGCACGCCACCAGCGACCCCGTACACAAGGGTCCGATCGGCAGACGCACCGGTTTGCGTGTCGACCGTCGGGGGGAGGGATCTTGGAAAGCTGCGCACGACGGCCATCGGAAACTCCATTCGGGGGAATGTCGTTGCCGAACCTAGGTGCCGGATATGTGCGATTAAACGATATATATTGCAAATTTGATGTGCATTAATGCACATTCATGAGATGGACAGGATTGACTGGAACGACATCGCGTATTTTCTCACCGTATGTCGGGCCGGGAGCCTTTCGGCCGCATCGCGGGTGCTTGGCGTCGAGCACACGACGGTCGGCCGGCGGATCTCGGCGCTTGAAAAGGCGCTCGGCAGTCGATTGTTCGATCGTTCACGCGACGGCTATGTTGCCACGACGCGCGGCGCCGAGATCCGGGCGCTCGCGGAAGATATGGAAACGGCTGCGGACTCGCTTGTCCGGCGCGGCGTGGGCGGAGACACGCGCGTCGCGGGGACATTGCGCATCACGGCGACGGAGACGATGTGCGCCGAGTTTCTCGCGCCGTGCCTGCCTCGCCTCATGGCGAGGCACCCGGATTTGCGCATCGAAGCGGTCGCGGACAATTCGAATCTCAGTCTTGCGCGTCGAGAGGCCGATATCGCGCTTCGCATGTCGCGCCCGGAGGGTGGGGCACTTGTCGGGCGTGCGATCGCGACCGTCGGATACGGCGTCTATGCCGCGAAGATCTTCTGCAAGAAATACGACCTTGTGCCGGGTCGCTTCGAGCCGGATCTTCATCCGGTCGTGGGTTTCGATGACACAGGCGCCGATTTCCCTGCGTCGAAGTGGCTTTTCGCTGCATGCGCCGCCGTCGGAACACAGCCGGCGTTCGTGAGCAACTCGCTCTTCAGCCAGTACGCTGCGATCGCAAGCGGAATCGGTGCGGGAGTGCTGCCCTGCTACATGGGCGAAAGCGATTCACGACTGGTGTGTCTGCTCGGGCCGTCGCGCGTTGTCAGTCGCAATCTTTGGATCGTCTATCATCGCGATGTACGCGAATTGGTTCGGCTGCGCGTGGTTGCCGATTTCGTCATCGGAGAAGCGCACCGCCGCCGCAACGTGCTCGCCGGGCCACGGCGCTAGGTTCGCGCGACCTAGGGCTTTGGAAAGAGCGCGTCCGTCCGTCCGAGCATAAAATAGTAGAGCATTCCGACATATTCTGACGTGGCCATCGACAGCCAGCCGATATCGTCGCTGAATGTGGAAGGCATGGACCATTGATAGTCCATGCCGGGCGGCGTCACATAGCCCACCGGAAACGGAACGACATTCCAACCGGCCTTGCGGAAACTGCCGACGGCGCGCGGCATGTGTCGGGCCGTCGTGACAAGCAGCCACGTTTCGTCGACCTTCGGCTTTGCCATATCGAAGGAGAAGACCGCATTTTCGTGTGTATTGCGGG
>JAYRKO010000334.1:0-3784 GCA_041905745.1 Tagaea sp.
ACGCCGCCGCGGTCGATATCGCCCACGAGCAGCACGGGCAGGTCGGCGGCCGATGCGAACCCCATGTTCGCGATGTCGCCGACGCGCAGGTTGATTTCGGCGGGCGAGCCCGCCCCCTCGACCAGCACGAGATCGGCCTTCGCGGCGATGCGCGCATAGCTTTCCAGCACGCGCGCCATCAGCTGCGGCTTCAGCGCGTGATACTCGGCCGCGCGCGCGGTCGCGAACACCTTGCCCTGCACGACGATCTGCGAACCCGTTTCGCTCTGCGGCTTCAGCAGGACGGGGTTCATGTCGGCGACGGGGGTGACGCGCGCGGCGCGCGCCTGCAGGGCCTGCGCGCGGCCGATCTCGCCGCCGTCGGCTGTGACGGCGGCGTTGTTCGACATGTTCTGCGGCTTGAAGGGCAGCACGCGGAGGCCGCGATTCGCATAGGCGCGCGCGAGCCCGGCGACGAGGAGCGACTTGCCCACGTCCGACCCGGTTCCCTGCAACATCAGCGCGCGCGCGGCCATGGGCGGCTCAGAACTCCACGCCCGCCTGCGCCTTGATGCCGGCGCGGAACGGATGTTTGACGAGCGTCATTTCGGTGACGAGGTCGGCCGCCTCGATCAGCGCCTCGGGCGCGTTGCGCCCCGTGACCACGCAGTGCTGCATCGGTGGGCGCGCGGCGATCGCCTCCAGCACCGGTTCGAGCGGCAGGTAGCCGTAACGCAGCGCGATGTTGAGCTCGTCGAGCACCACCATGCGGTATTGCGGGTCGGCGAGCATGCGCCTGGATTCCGTCCACGCGCGTTCGGCCGCGGCGATGTCGCGCGCCTTGTCCTGCGTTTCCCACGTGAAGCCTTCGCCGAGCGTGCGGATCTCGCACAGGTCCGGGAACTTCTTGAGGAACCGCGCCTCGCCCGTGTCCCATGCGCCCTTCACGTACTGGACGATGCCGACCTTCATGTCGTGGCCGAGGCAGCGCATCACCATGCCGAAGGCCGAGGACGACTTGCCCTTGCCCTTGCCGGTATGGACGATCAGCAGGCCCTTTTCGCCGACCTTGCCTTCCATCATCCGGTCGCGCGCATCCTTGATGCGGCGCATCTTCTCGGCGTGTGCGGTTTCGTCGGTCATGTTCCCTCCAGAATGCGGTCGAGAAGGGCGGGGGCGTCGTTCGATCCGGGCCGCCACAGGCCGCGCTCCCGCGCCTCTGCGAAGCGCGCCGCCATTTCGCGCAAGGCCGGCGCGTTGGCCTCGGCCAGAAACGCGCGCACGTCGGCGTCGCGCAAGTAGGCGTCGAACAGCGCGTCGAACTGCCGGCTTTCCACGCACGGCGTCGTCGCGGCGAACGCAAACAGGTAGTCGACCGTCGCCGCCATCTCGAAGGCGCCCTTGTAGCCGTGCCGGCGGCAGCCTTCGATCCATTTCGGGTTCGCCGCGCGCGCCCGCACGACGCGCGCGATCTCTTCCTTCAGCGTGCGCACGCGCGGTGTTTCGGGGCGCGAATGGTCGTTGTGGTAGATGGCGGGCGTTTTCCCCGAAAGGGCGGTCACCGCCGCCGCGATGCCGCCTTCGAACTGGTAGTAGTCGTCGCTGTCCAGAAGATCGTGTTCGCGGTTGTCCTGGTTATGCAGCACGGCTTCCACGCGCGACAGGCGCTTCTCGAACAGGCCGTGCGCGGCCTCGCCTTCCGCCCCCGCGCGATAGGCATAGCCGCCCCACGCGACATAGGCGCGCGCGAGATCGCCCGCATCCGTCCAGCCGCCTTCGTCGATCAGCGCCTGCAGCCCGGCCCCATAGGCACCGGGTTTCGAGCCGAAGACGCGCGTGGCCGCTTCGCGCCCGCCGCCTTCGGCGCGCACGCGCGCGGCGAGCGGGTTCAAGTGCGCGGGTTCGTCGAGGCTTGCGACCTTGCGCACGGCCGCATCGAACAGGTCGATGAGGCCCGCGAACGCGTCGCGGAAAAAGCCGGACACGCGCAAGGTGACGTCCACGCGCGGCCGGTCGAGGAGATCGAGCGAAAGCACCTCGAAGCCCGTCACGCGCAGCGATGTCGGTTCCCATGTCGGACGCACGCCCATCAGGGCAAGGCCCTGCGCGATGTCGTCGCCGCCGGTGCGCATGTTGGCCGTGCCCCAGGCCGACAACGCCACCGCGCGCGGCCAGTCCCCGTGCTCCTGCAGATGGCGTTCGACGAGCAGTCCCGCCGATTTCCAGCCCAGCGCCCAGGCCGACGGCGTGGGCACGGCGCGCAGGTCGACCGAATAGAAATTCCGTCCCGTCGGCAGCACGTCCGGCCGTCCGCGCGACGGCGCGCCCGACGGGCCGGGCGCCACGCGCCGCCCGTCGAGGCCCGCGAGAAGACCCGCCATTTCCTTGGCGCCGCTCGCATCGAACGCGGGGGCGAGCGTGCGCGCGATCCAGTTGGCGACCGCAGCACTCGCCGGGCCCGGCGGCGTTCCGCCTTCGACGAGCAACTGCGCGCGCGTTTCCAGCAGGTCGACGTCGTCGCCGTGGACGACCATGTCGCAGTCGAGCGGATCGAAGCCGAGACCCAGATCGCGCGCCAGTGCACGCGTCAGCGATTCGTCCTGCGGCCGGCCGCCGGGCCGCGGCACGCGTGCGATGGCAGCCAGCGTATCGCGGCGCTGTGCCGCATCGGGCGACATGCCGAACACGTGCAGCCCGTCGCGGATCTGGTGCTCCTTCAGTTCGCACAGCAACCCGTCGAGCTTGGCCAGCGCCGTGTCGGCCGTTTCGTCGGAGCCGATCGCGCATTCCGCAGCAAGACCCGTCCGGCGCGCGATGTCGAGGATCTCGGCCGCGAGCGGCACGGTGCGGCGCGGGTCGAGCCGGCGCGCTTCGTCGTATTCGTCGATGAGCCGCTCGAGTGCCGCCTGCGGCCCGTAGGTGCCTGCGCGCGTCAGCGGCGGCGTCAGGTGATCGATCGTGACGGCGGCCGCGCGGCGCTTGGCTTGCGTGCCTTCGCCCGGGTCGTTGACGATGAAGGGATAGAGGTTGGGCAGCGCGCCCAGTGCCGCCTCGGGGAAGCAGTCGGCCGACAGCGCCAGCCCCTTGCCCGGCAGCCATTCGAGATTGCCGTGCTTGCCCACATGCACGACCGCGTCGAAGCCCGCGAGCCACGCGTGGAATGCAAGATAGCCGTGCGGGGGAACGAGTGCGGGGTCGTGGTAGCTTGCCGCCGGGTCGATCTCGTAGCCGCGCGCGGGCTGGATCGCGACCGCGACGTTGCCGAACAGGTGGGCGGGCAGCACGAAGGCATCGCCGTCGCGCCGTGTGTCGGCCGCGATATCGCCCCAGCGGGCGTCGACCGCTTCGCGCACGGCGGCGGATCTGCGCGCGAGGAATGCGCAATAGGCGTCGACCGGATAGCGCACGCCGCCGGCCGCGATCTTGCGAAGATTGGTCGGTCCCGCCAGCAGCAGCGCCATCAGCGATGCGCCGTCGACCGGTGCGCCGTCGACCGTGTAGCCTGCGTCCGCCATCGCCTTCAGGATCGCGACGGCCGAGGCAGGCGTGTCGAGCCCCACGCCGTTGGCAAGCCGGCCGTCCTTGCCGGGATAGTTCGCCAAGACCAGCGCCACGCGTCGCTCGGCCGGCGCCTTGCGGCGCAGTTTGACCCAGTTCGCCGCAAGCTCCGCGACGTACGCAACACGGCTTTCGTCCGCTTCGAAACCGACGAGGTCGACCTCGCAGTCGGCGTCGCGCCCGAGCGGACCTTTGAATCCGATGGCGCGCGACAGGATGCGCCCGTCGAGTTCGGGCAGCGCCACGT
>JAYRKO010000335.1:0-3772 GCA_041905745.1 Tagaea sp.
TGGTGCGCGCGGCCGCGCGCGCGAAACTCGCCGAGCTCGGCAACGAAGGTTTCCACGCCGATCTCGCGCGGCGCGATCCGGTTGCGGGCGCGAAGCTTCGCGTTGCCGACACCCAGCGCCTGCTGCGCGCATGGGAGGTCGTCGTGGCGACGGGCATTCCGCTGTCCGCGCATCAGGCCGCCGATCCGCCCAAGCCCGCCGACTGGCCCACGCTGCTGCTGCTGCCGCCGCGCGCCCAACAGGTCGCCGCCATCGACGCGCGGGCGGCGAAGATGGTGGAGGAGGGGGCGCTCGACGAGGTCCGCGGCCTGCTGGCGCAGGGTCTGTCGGACGAATTGCCGGCCATGCGCGCGCTGGGCGTACGCGAGCTGGCCGCGCATATCTCGGGCGAATGCGATTTGCCAAGTGCCGTCAAGGCGTTGCAGGTTTCGACCCGGCAGTTCGCGAAGCGCCAGAACACGTGGTTCCGCGGACAGATGCGAAAAGCGCAGACCTTCCATACGAAATTTTCGGAAAGTCTGATGCCGGAAATTCGAACGTTTATTAAAGAAATCCGTTGACGCACTGCGGCAGGCGCTTTTATGTTCCGCGCCCACCGCAATTCCAACCGGAAAGGACCGGCCATGTCGACCCCGAGCGCCCCCGCCCAGACCCAGGACACCGCCCCGATCACGGGTGCGGAAATCGTCCTCAAGGCGCTGGTCGATCAGGGTGTCGAGGTCGTCTTCGGATACCCCGGCGGCGCCGTCCTTCCGATCTACGACGCGCTGTTCCAGCAGAACGCGCTGCGCCACATCCTCGTGCGCGCCGAAGCGGGTGCGGTGCATGCCGCGGAAGGCTATGCGCGCTCGACCGGCAAGGTCGGCGTCGTACTCGTGACCTCGGGCCCCGGTGCGACGAACGCCGTGACCGGCCTCGTCGACGCGCTGATGGATTCGATCCCGGTCGTGTGCCTCACCGGTCAGGTGCCCACGCATCTCATCGGCAACGACGCGTTCCAGGAAGCCGACACGACCGGCATCACGCGGCCCGCGACGAAGCACAACTACCTCGTCAAGGACATCAACAACCTGTCGAAGGTGATGCACGAGGCCTTCCACGTCGCGCGCAGCGGCCGTCCGGGCCCCGTGGTGGTGGACCTGCCCAAGGACATCCTGATGGGCAAGACCGTCTACCAGCCGATGCCCGAGGCCAAGCACCCCAGCTACAGCCCGCGCACCGAGCCCGATCCGCGCGCCATCGCGCAGGCCGTCGACCTGATGCTGAAGGCGAAGAAGCCGATCTTCTATGTCGGCGGCGGCGTCATCAACGCAGGGCCGGAAGCCTCGAAGACGCTGGTCGAATTCGCGCGCCTGACCGGCTTCCCGGTGACCAACACGCTGATGGGGCTGGGCACGATGCCGGCCGCCGATCCGCTGTTCTTGGGCATGCTCGGCATGCACGGCACCTACGAAGCCAACCTCGCCATGCACGGCTGCGACGTGATGGTGAATATCGGCGCGCGCTTCGACGACCGCGTGACGGGCCGCCTCAACGCCTTCTCGCCCAATTCGAAGAAGATCCACGCGGACATCGATCCCTCGTCGATCAACAAGAACGTGCGCGTCGACATCCCCGTCGTGGGCGACGCCGGCAACGTGCTGCGCGCGATGCTGGCCGAGTGGAAGAAGCGCGTCGCGGCCGGTGCGGTGCCCGACAAGAAGGCGCTGGCCGACTGGTGGAAGCTCATCGACGGCTGGCGCAAGCGCGACTGCCTCGCCTACGTGAAGACGCCCGAGATCATCAAGCCGCAATACGCGCTCGAACGCCTGCAGGCGATCACCGCCAAGCGCGAGGACGTGTTCGTCACGACCGAGGTGGGCCAGCACCAGATGTGGGCCGCCCAGTTCATGAAGTTCCAGAAGCCCAACCACTGGATGACGTCGGGCGGGCTCGGCACGATGGGCTACGGCCTGCCGGCGGCGATGGGCGTGCAGATCGCGCATCCCGACGCGCTGGTCATCGACGTGGCGGGCGAAGCCTCGACGCTGATGAACATCCAGGAACTGTCGACGATCGTGCAGTACCGGCTGCCGGTGAAGGTGTTCATCCTCAACAACCAGTACATGGGCATGGTGCGCCAGTGGCAGGAGCTGCTGCACGGCTCGCGCTACTCGGAAAGCTACATGGACTCGCTGCCCGACTTCGTGAAGCTCGCGGAAGCCTTCGGCTGCGTGGGCTTGCGCGCGACGAAGGTCGGCGAGGTCGACGACGTCATCAACGAGATGATCGCGGTCAAGCGCCCCGTCGTGGTCGACATGTGCGTCGACCAGAAGGAGAACTGCTTCCCGATGATCCCGTCGGGGGCGGCGCACAACGAGATGATCCTGGGACCGTCGGACAAGGGGTCGGGTTCCGGCAAGGGGCAGATTTCGGAAGAGGGCATGGTCCTCGTCTGACGCGGGTCGCCGGCCCCGGCCGGCTTTGCGCGACATGCTCCCCTTGATCCGAAACCGAAAGCCGATCCCATGAACCAGACATTGCCCATCCAGCGCCACACGATCGCCGTGCTCGTGGACAACGAGCCGGGCATCCTCGCGCGCGTCGTCGGCCTGTTCTCCGGCCGCGGCTACAACATCGAAAGCCTGACCGTCGCCGAGACGGACGCGGCCAAGCACCTCTCGCGCATCACCGTCGTCACGTCGGGCAGCGAGATGGTGATCGAGCAGATCAAGGCGCAACTCGACCGGCTGGTGCCCGTCCACCGCGTCTCGGACCTGACGCAGGAAGGCCCGCACGTCGCGCGCGAACTGGCGCTCGTCAAGGTCATCTCGAAGGGCAACGACCGCGTCGAGGCGCTTCGCATCGCCGACATCTTCCGCGCCAAGGCCATCGACAGCACGATCGGTTCGTTCGTGTTCGAGATCACCGGCTCGGGCGACAAGATCGACGCCTTCATCGAACTCATGGCGCCGCTGGGGCTCGCGGAAGTGAGCCGCACCGGCATCGTCGCGATCGCTCGCGGCGAAAAGCGCATGTAGAACCGGGCGGCCTTCCGGCCGCCCCCGGACCCACGCAAGACCGAATTCGGAATTCAGAGGAGACACCGAAAATGCGCGTTTACTACGACCGCGACGCGGACGTGAACCTGATCAAGGGCAAGAAGGTGGCCGTCGTCGGCTACGGCAGCCAGGGCCATGCCCACGCGCTCAACATGCGCGACAGCGGCGTCAAGGACGTGGTCATCGCGCTGCGCGCGGGCTCGCCCACGATCAAGAAGGCCGAGGGTGCGGGCTTCAAGGTGATGACGCCGGCCGAGGCCGCCAAGTGGGCCGACGTGATGATGATCGTCACGCCCGACGAGCTTCAGGCCAAGCTGTGGAACGACGACCTCAAGGCCAACATGAAGCAGGGTGCGGCCATCGCCTTCGCCCACGGCCTCAACGTCCATTTCAACCTGATCGAGCCGCGTCCCGACCTCGACGTGTTCATGATCGCGCCCAAGGGCCCCGGCCACACGGTGCGTTCGGAATACCAGAAGGGCGGCGGCGTGCCGTGCCTCGTGGCCGTGCACCAGAACTCGTCGGGCAACGCGCTTGAGATCGCGCTGTCGTACGCCTCGGCCGTCGGCGGCGGCCGCGCAGGCGTCATCGAGACGACGTTCAAGGAAGAGTGCGAGACCGACCTGTTCGGCGAACAAGCCGTGCTGTGCGGCGGCCTGTGCGCGCTGATCGTGGCGGGCTACGAGACGCTGACGGAAGCCGGTTACGCACCCGAGATGGCGTATTTCGAG
>JAYRKO010000336.1:0-3761 GCA_041905745.1 Tagaea sp.
ATCGGCTTCATCGTCCTTTCGGTGGCGCTGTTCGGCGTGGCCGAAGTGCTTTCGAGTGCGGGCATGGCGACGCAGCGGCCGATCGCCAGGATCGCCAATCTCCTGCCTTCGCGCGCGGAGTGGCGACAGAGCCGCATGCCGATCCTGCGCGGCAGCCTGATCGGCTTCGTCGTCGGCGTGCTGCCCGCGACCGGCGCCACGATCGCCTCGTTCCTCGCCTACATCACGGAAAAGAAGATCGCCAAGGACCCCTCGCGCTTCGGCAAGGGCGCCATCGAGGGCGTGGCGGGACCGGAATCCTCGAACAACGCGGCCGCGGCCGGCGCGATGGTGCCGATGCTGGCGCTGGGCGTTCCCGGCTCGGGCACGACCGCCATCATCCTCGGCGCGCTCATCATGTTCGGCATCCGGCCGGGGCCCGAGCTGTTCGACAAGAACGCGGCGATGGTGTGGACGGTGATCGCCAGCATGTATATCGGCAACGTCTTCCTGCTGATCATGAACCTGCCGCTTGCCGGTATGTTCGCCCAGCTGCTGCGCGTGCCCTATTCGTGGCTCTATCCGCCGATCCTCGCGCTGTGCGTGGCGGGCGTCTATTCGCAGGCGAACTCGATCGAGGACGTATGGATGCTGGTGGGTTTCGGCGCGCTCGGTTGGGCGATGATGCGCTACGACTGGCCGGCGGCACCGATGATCCTGGGGCTCGTCCTCGGCACGATCTTCGAGAATTCGCTGCGCCAGTCGATGACGCTCTCGCACGGCAGCATCGGTATCTTCTTCACGCGCCCGATCTCGGCGGTCCTGCTGTTGTGCGCGCTCGTTGCGGTGCTGGCCCCGTTCGTCGCACGCCGCTGGCGCGCCCGCGCGCCGGCCTGACGCCGCCTCAGTCGCCGGCCTTGGGCCGCTGGACGAGGGCGGCACCCGCGCCTTGCGGCATCGCGGCGAACGCGACGCTCGACAGGCCCGCGATGAGGCCGACAAGCCAGAACGCGTAACCGAATTCCGTCGCGCCCAGCTTGCCGTCGGCCGATGCGGCGGCGGCCCAGTCGAGGATGAGGGCGGCGAGCGCGATGCCGATCGAGCCCGACAGTTCCTGCAGCACGGCCATGAAGGTCGTGGCGCGGCCCATGTCATTGGGCACGATGTCGGCGAACATGACGACGTTCGAGCTGGTGAATTGCAGCGAGCGCGTGAAGCCGCCGATCAGCAGCACCGCGAGGATCGCGGCCGGCGGCATGCCGACCCAGAACATCGCGGGCGCGGCCACGAACAGCCCCGCAAGCACGCCGTTCACCGTCAGCACGTTCCGGAAGCCGGCGAGCCGCAGGATATAGGGCGCCACGAGCTTCATCGAGAAGGCGCCCACGCCCGTCGCGAAGGTGAGCGTGCCGCTCGCGAAGGCCGTCATGCCGAAGGCCACCTGCAGCAGCAGCGGCAGCAGGAAGGGTGTCGCGCCCGCACCCACGCGGAACAGGAAGCCGCCGATCACGCCGATGCGGAAGGTCGGCGCGCGCAGGAGCCGCAGATCGATGACCGGCGACTGCACCGACAGCGCGTGGCGGCAATAGATCGCGACGAGAAGCAGCCCCGCGACGCACAGCGCGGCCGCGACCCACATCGGCACGCGGTCGAGGCCCAGGAGCGTGGCGCCGGTGATCGTCATCGCGAGAGCGGGCCCGATCATCAGGAAGCCGCGCAGGTCGAAGACCGATTCGGTGTCCTGGCGGATCTGCGGCAGCAGGCGCCGTGCCAGCAGGATGCCCGCGGCGGCGAGCGGCAGGTTGATCCAGAAGATCCAGTGCCAGGTGAAGTACGTGGCGAAGAATCCGCCGATCGGCGGCCCCACGATGGGCCCGACGAGCGAGGGCATGGAGAGGATGGCGAGCGCGCCGACGAGTTCCACCTTCGGCACGCTGCGCAGCACGACGAGCCGGGCGACCGGGATCATCATCGCGCCGCCGGCCCCCTGCAGGACGCGCGCGGCGACGAGCGTGCCCAGTCCCGTCGACAGCGCGCAGGCGGCCGAGCCCAGCGCGAAGACCGCCATCGCCCAGCAGAAGACCGTGCGCGTGCCGAAGCGGTCCGCGATCCAGCCCGACGCGGGCACGAACACGGCGAGCGACACGAGGTACGAGGTCAGCGCCAGCTTCAGCACGACCGGATCGACGCCGAAATCGCCCGCAACGGTGACCAGGGCGGTCGAGAGTACGGTGGAATTGAGGTTTTCGATGAACAGGGCCGTTGCCGCGATCAGCGGCACGATCCGCGTGGCGCGCCGACGCGCACGGCCCTCGTCTTCATCCAGCATCGGCGCATATTCGGCCCGCATCGCGCCGCATTCAAGGGCGCGCGACCCGCGTCTTGTTACAGCGCGCAACCGCGCGTTACAGGCCTGCCGGTTTCGCATGGCAGGCGCCCGCGCCGGCAGCTTGCGGGCGCATGCCGCGATCGACAAATCTCCCGTCCCGACACCCCCGAATCGGAATCCCCCCATGGACATTCGTGCTATCGTCGCGGCGTGGATCGTCGCCATCGCCGTCGTTGCCGGCCTGCTCTATTTCGTTTCCGCGCGTCGGGACCAGACCGAACTTGCGGGCGTCGAGCCGGGCGTGCGCGTTCCGCTGCACCAGATGCTGCCGCAACCGCCGCGCGAAGGATCGGCCTTCGAGCCGCTCGAAACCTATCGCGGCGACCGTTGATGCGGGACCGATGCTCGAAGGCCTGAAGGGCGGACCGAGACCGGCCGGCTGGCGCGGCGACGCCACGTTCGTCGCCACGCTCGGCATGTTGCTCGCCATCACGCCGATGGCCGTCGACATGTATCTCCCGGCGCTGCCCTCGATGGGCCGCGCGCTCGGCGCCGATCAGGATCAGGTCCAGCTCTCGCTTTCCGGCTTCTTCCTCGCCTTCGCCGCGGGCCAGCTCGTCTGGGGTCCGGCCGGCGACCGGTTCGGGCGGCGCGGGCCCACGCTGATCGGGCTCGTGCTGTTCGTCGCGGGCAGCGTGGGCTGCTGGGCGGCCGCCGACGCGCTGTCGCTCGCCGGCTGGCGCGTGGTCGAGGCGTTCGGCGCCGCCGCCGCGACCGTGCTGGCGCGCGCGATGGTGCGCGACGTATTCGACAAGGACCGCAGTGCCAGCGTGCTGTCGCTGATGATGCTGGTGATGGGCGTGGCCCCGATGCTCGCCCCCATCGTCGGCAGCCAGATCCTGAAGGTCGCGGACTGGCGCACGATCTTCGCGGTGCTGGCGCTGTCGGCGCTCGTGTCGCTCGTGCCGCTGCTGCGCCAGCCCGAGACGCTGCCCGTCGACCGGCGTCGCTCGGCCGCCTTCGGATCGATCGCCGGCGCCTATCTGCGGCTGCTCGCCGACCGGCGCTATCTGGGCTACGTCGCCGCGGGGGCCGGCATGCTCGGCGCGATGTTCGCGTACATCTCCGGCACGCCGTTCGTCTATATCGAGATCTTCGGCGTCGGCCCCGACGCGTTCAGCCTGCTCTTCGGCCTCAACGTCGCGGGCATGATGGCGTCGAGCTTCGTCAACAGCCGGCTCGTGCTGCGCGTGGGCAGCGACCGGGCGCTGCGCATCGGGCTCGGCGCGTCGGTCGCGTTCGCGGCGATCCTGCTCGTGTGCGGGCAGACGGGCGCCTTCGGGCTTGCGGGCATCGTCGTGCCGCTGTTCCTGTTCCTGTCGTGCATGGGGCTCGTCGGCGCCAATTCGATGGCGGGCGCGCTCGCCGACCATCCGCAGATCGCGGGTGCCGC
>JAYRKO010000337.1:0-3755 GCA_041905745.1 Tagaea sp.
CGTTGCCGGCGTCGGCGATGCCCAGCCCCTCGTAATAGCCCGCGAGGATCTTGCGGTTGTTGAGCTTCGTCACGCTCGGTCCCACCTGGAGGGCGTCGAGCGTCTCGAACACGATCGCCGGCATCTCGGCGTCGAAATGCAGCGGGATCTCGCGCGTGTCGATCACGTCGATGTCGCACTGGTAGAACTCGCGGAACCGCCCTTCCTGCGGGCGTTCGCCGCGCCAGGCCTTCTGCATCTGGTAGCGCTTGAAGGGGAACACCAGCTCGTTGAGGTTCGCCGCCACGTAGCGCGCCATCGGCACGGTCATGTCGTAATGCAGCGCGTGCTCGGGCGTCGCGTCCTCGCCGGGTTCGGCCAGCAGGCGGCGGATCGCGTAGATCTCCTTGTCGGTGTCGCCCTGCTTCAGCAGCACTTCCACCGGCTCGACCGAGCGCGTCTCGATGGGCGCGTAGCCGTAGCTTTCGAAGATCGCGCGGATGCGGTCGAGCCACTGGAGCTCGACGATGCGCAGCTCCGGCAGCCATTCCGGGAAGCCGCTGATGGCCTTGAGTTTCTGCTTCTCGATCACGCGCGTATCCGTGGTTGCTTGCGAAGGCGGCCCGTCTGATACCGCAGGGCGCGGGGCCGCGCAAATCGGGCCGTTCAGCGCGACGGCGGCCCCGGCGGCCGGCCGAAGCCCGGCCCGCCCGGCGGGGGCCCCATTCCGGGCCTCCCGCCCGGCCCGCCGCCGCCCGGCGGACCCTTGATGGCGAAGCTGGGATCGGGCGTGCCGGCAAAGCAGCGCGGGATGAACGGAAACGTCTCGGTCAGCACGTAGTGGTAGATGCCTTGCGGATATTCCGGCGTCGGGCCTTCGCGCCCGTTGCATTCGTCGAGGTCGCCTGTCCCCGCGACATACTCGAAATCGCGCGTGTAGCTGCCGTCGTGGCGCCCCGGCGGCTCGCCGGCGCCGCGCGCACCGGGCTTCAGGCGCCAGCCGGAGACCAGCTTCTTCAGGCCGCTTTTCGGATCGTCCGCCTTCGCGTAGCCGAACGGCCCGTAGATCGGAAAGCCGTCGGCGGCGTAGCCCAGCAGCGCGGGCGCGTCGCGCCTGACGAGCCGCTCGACCAGTCCCACCGGAATGCCGTGATAGTGGTACGTGCCGTCGGGCTGCACATGCGCGTTGTTGCGGTCGAGCCCGAGATTCCGCGGCCCCCCGATCGCTTCCATGATCCAGCCCGAGCGCGGATCGTTGTTCCAGAATTCCGCCGTGCCCGGATCGAACAGCACGCCGTTGATCGCGATGCCGAACGGCTGCACGCGCGAAGGCGTGGTGGCCGCATTGCGCCGGGGCGCCAGCGTCACGCGCATCGTGTAGTTCTGCGGGCGGATCGAATTGGGATTGCCGGCGTTGGGAAAGCGGCCGGTCTCGTGGTCGGGCAGTCCGTCGGCCCGGATGTAGCGGTAGCCGGCGGCGGCGTCGATCTCGATGCGCGCGGCGGCCTCGGCGGCCGAAAGGATCGACAGGGCCTTGCGCTTCTGGGCGCCAGACGGCGGCGCATGCCCCTTTTCCCCGTGCGCCAGCGCGGGCCCCGCCCCCGCCAGCGCCACGAGCAGGGCCGCCCCGAATGCCCGCAATCCGGCTCCACGCATGGGCGAACTTTACCAGTCCGTAACGGACGCCGGTGTAATTCTTGTCCTACCCCCCAATGTTCGACCCCGACGCCATCGCCAATGCGCGCCTGCGGCGCTTCTACGACTACTGGGACGCCAAACGCGGAACCCGGCCGATGCCCGCGCGCGCGGACATCGATCCGCTCGATTTCCCTTGGGCGCTGGGCGACGTTTCCCTGATCGAGGTGCTGCCCGGCGGCGATTTCCGCTGGCGGCTCGACGGCTCCAACAGCGCCGCCTTCTTCGGAACGGAAATGCAGGGCCGGCGCCTGTCGGAATACCCGCATCCGGAATTCGTCGAACCGATGCGCGCGATCCTGACGCGCCCGGTTGCGACGCGCGAACCGACGTTCCTGACCCGGACCTATGCGAAGGACGCGCGGCGCTGGAACTACGACAGCCTGCTCCTGCCGCTGGCCGGGGACGGCCGGACGGTCGACATGCTGGTCCAGATGCTGGACATCGGGCGGCCCAACGCCACCCGGTAGGCGGCCGGAAACCGCCCCGAAAAGACAAAACCGATGCCCGCAAGGGGCAGAATCGTGGCCCGCACTGTGCGACGAATGGTAACAGTCTGTAGCGACTCCGGAATACGTTACACCGCCTCCATGTTCGATCCAGCGACGATCGCGAACGTCCGGCTCCGGCGCCTCTACGACTATTGGGACGCCAAGCGCGGCAACCGGCCGATGCCCGCCCGCGCGGACATCGATCCCGTCGAACTCGCGTGGGGGCTGGGCGACATTTCGCTAATCGACGTGCTGCCCGACGGCGACTTCCAGTGGCGCGTCGACGGCAGCAATCTCGTCGCCTTCTTCGGCTGCGACATGAGCGGCCGGAAACTCTCCACCTATCCCTACCGGGGCTATCTCGAGCAGATGCGCGAGAATTTCCGCATGCCGGTCGAGCGGCGCGAGCCGGTGTTCCAGACGCGCAAGTTCGAGGACGGCGAGCATCGCTGGAACTACGACACGGTTTTCCTGCCGCTGTCGGCCGACGGGCGCAAGGTCGACATGGTCATGCAGATGATCGACATCGGCCGCCCGAACGCGACGCGCGATTGACGCTGACGGCGCGCGCCGCCGGCCGCTAGACTGCCGCCACCATGACCGATTCTTTCGACGTCGTCGTCGCCGGCGGAGCCGCCGTCGGCGCATCCATCGCCTACCACCTCGCAGCCGATCCGGATTTCCGCGGTCGCGTGCTCGTGCTCGAACCCGACCCGACCTACGCGCGCGCGGCCTCGGCGCTTTCGGCCGCCTCGATCCGCCAGCAGTTCTCGAGTGCGGTCAACATCCGCGTCTCGCTCTACGGCATCGGCTTCCTGCGCGCGATCGGCGAGACGCTGGCCGTCGACGGCGAGAAGCCCGACATCGGCCTTCGCGAGGCCGGCTACCTGTTCCTTGCGACCGAGGCCGGCGCGCCCATCCTTGCGGAAAACCACGCCTTGCAGACGGCGATGGGGGCGGACATCGCGCATTTCGATCCGGCGGGCCTCAAGCGGCAGTTCCCGTGGCTGGCGGTCGACGATCTTTCCGCCGGCTGCTGGGGCCGCACGGGCGAAGGCTGGTTCGACGGCTATGGTCTGATGCAGGCGTTCCGCCGCAAGGCGCGCGCGCTGGGCGTGGAATTCCGCAAGTCGGCGCTGGCGCGGATATCGATGGCCGGCGGCAAGGCAAGCGAACTCGTGCTCGACGACGGCACGCGGCTTTCGTGCGGCATGCTCGCGATCGCGGCGGGCACGGGTGCACGCGACATCGTGCGCCAGACCGGCTTCGACATTCCCGTGCACGCCAAGAAGCGGATGATCTTCACGTTCGAATGCCGCGACAAGCTTGCCGGCTTCCCGCTGATGATCGATCCCACCGGCGTCTACTGCCGGCCCGAAGGAACGGGGTTCATCTGCGGTTCGGCCCCGCCGCCGGAAGCCGATTCGGATGCGAGCGATTTCGACGTCGAACATTCGTTCTTCGAGGAAACCGTGTGGCCCGTATTGGCGACGCGCGTGCCGGCGTTCGAGAACATCCGCCCCGGCCGCGCGTGGGCGGGCCACTACGACATGAACCTGTTCGACCACAACGCGATGGTCGGCCCGGTGC
>JAYRKO010000338.1:0-3747 GCA_041905745.1 Tagaea sp.
CGCGCCTGCTGGGCGGCGAGGCACGCGGGCGGGCGCCGGTGGGCGTGCGCACGATGGAACTGCGGCGCGAGGAGATGGTCGTGCGGCCCGGCGACATCTCCGATCTGGTCCATCGGCGGGAAGACGACGACAAGCCGAACATCCGCCTGCTCGCGGCCGAAGAAGCCGGCGGCGATGCAGGCACCGAGACGCAGGCCGTGCCGGCGGCACCGGCGCCGGCACCGGATTACGACACGCCGCCGGCCTACCGCGCCGACGTGTTCGCCGCCCAGCCGGGCGTGTGGGATGCGATGCGCGATGGCGTGAAGGCCGATCCGAACTTGGGCGAGGGGCAGCGCAGCGCCTACATGGCGATCTTCGCGGGCGAAGGCGGCATGCGGGCGAACCCGACGAGCGGTACGGTTGCCGGCATCACGCAGGGCTACATCGATGGCGAGCGCCGGAACGGGGCGTGGCCGGCCGAACTCGATCACGTGAAGAAGCCGGGCGACCTGAAGGCGGAGGACGTGAAGCCTGCCTATCGCCATTACTTCGATCAGGCTTTCGCGAAGATCGGCGGAGCCAAGGTGCTCGACGACATCGGCAATCCGAAGGTCGCCTCCGCCATCGCCGACACGCTGTTCCGCAGCGGGCCCGGCAAGGGCGCGGAGATGGTTCAGGATGCCGCGAATGCTGCGGGGGCCGGCATTGCGACGGACGGCGTGTTCGGATCGCGCACGCTCGATGCGATCAAGGGAATCGTCGGCTCGGAGGCGCGGACGCAAGCGTTTCTTGATGAGTTGGCCAAAAAAAGAGAGGACAACGGCTTTGCGAGTGAAGTGTCCCGGTTCGCCTCTTTCCGCAGGCGGTGATTAATTTTGCTTCCTGCCCTGCCAGCGAAAATCCGGTGCTCCTCGATCCACAATCTGCCAACCGATTCCAGTTTGGCGAACAGTATATATGATCAGGTACGAACGATCCGGAGGCCGGCATCTGTTTGTTGCGCCATCCGTTGGGCAAATTCGCTTTTGCACATCGATCCGAACGTCGCCGGGGCGAACACCCTCAATTTCTCTGGGAATATCTTGCATTGAACGTTCGGTTAGTCGCTGTGCTCGGGACACCCGATAGCGATCGAATGCGCCTGCGCGCGGTTGGCGTCCGGCAAAGAAATCGAATGGCCTTCCATCGAGTGTCGCACGTGTACAAAGCTCGTCGAGTTGTCTCGTAAAGCACGCGATCACCGTCTCGACCGCGCAAAGCGGCGTATCGAACTTGCCCACGCACTTGCTGTCGGACGTCGCGTCGTCGAGCGTCATCTGCCGCCAGCGGCCGGGCGGATCGACCGGCGGTAGGTCGGGATCACGCGGCTGGGCGCCGGCAAGGCTTGTCACAGCGACGAGAAGCAGGGCGACAATGGAAATGCGAATCACAACCACAGGAAAGCGTCGGGCAGATGCCCGGGTCAAGTCTTGGCGTGACGCAAAAGGAAAGCCTACATTTGTACTTATAATTGTATATATTCCTCTTGCAGCCTATAATCACAGCATCGGTTGCGACCATCCGGCCGTGTGCTGTTTGAAAAGTAAAGATGTCGGTCGGCTGCACGCGGGAGCGCCTACAAAAGGCGCGTAACCTTCATCCGCGATTCACGTTACCTGCGTGGCCGATCAAGGGGATAAACAGGTTACGTCGCCTGTTTGCGGGCGACGTAACCCGGGCTAGCCGGCCTTGCGCATGCCCGTGCCGAGCATGCCGGCGGTGCGCAGGATGTCCTCGATCGCCTTGCGCTCGTCGGCGCCCACGCCCAGCTGCGGTTCGCGGCAGGTCGCGTGCGGGAAGATGCCCTGCAGCTTGAGGGCTTCCTTCATGCGCGGGCGGAAGTCGCGGATGGGCGGCTTCCAGCAATAGCGGGCGAGCGGGCCGAGCCGGTCCCAGATCGCCTTGCCGGCCGAAATGTCGCCGCGTTCGACGGCCGCATGCATCGCGACGAGTTCGGCCGTCGCCGTGCCGCCGAAGCCGATGAGGGCGCCCGTGCAGCCCATCACCATCGCCTCGAAGATGAAGGTGTCGGAGCCGGTCAGCACGCCGATGGGTCGCGCGAGCTTCGCGGCATGCTCGATGGTGGACTGTGTTTGCGCGACGTCGAACGAGGATTCCTTGATCGCGACGAGCTGCGGGATCTCGGCGATGGCCTTCAGGATCGCGGGCGTATAGTCCGGCCCCCAGCCCTTGGGGAACTGGAAGCAGATGATCGGCAGGCCCGATGCGTCGGCGATCGCGCGGTGGTAGCGCACGATCATCTCCGCAGGGACAGGCGCGCCCGAGAAGGTGGGGAAGGGCGGGAAGATCGCGAACCCGTCCACGCCGGCATCGCGAAGGCGCGCGGCCTTCGCGGCCGCCGCCTTCGTCGATCCCGCCACCACGCCCGACAGCAGGGGTACACGCCCGCCGATCGCCTTGCGGCAGACCGCGACCACCTCGAACTGCTCTTCCTCGGTGAGGGAGATCACCTCGGAAGCGTCCATGTTCATGGCGATGGCGGCGGGCTTCTGGCCCGCGATCCAGTCCATGTAGCGGTCGAGCGTCTTCCAGTCGACCGCCTGGTCCTCCGTCATCGGCAGCAGCGGGGCCGCGATGACGCCGGTGAACGGGCGCGCGAGTTTCATCGGCCGCTTCTCACTTCGGCAGGAATTCGTTGGTGTGGAACGCGGTCCACGCTTCCTTCGTTTCCAGCTCGCGGTACTTCTTCAGGAGGTCGAGCGTCTGCTCCCAGTCCTTCTGCGCGCCCCAGCCGATGCGACCCTTGGAGTTGGGGGAGTCCAGTAGCTCGAAATCGACCAGCATCTGGTCCTTGGTCGACTGGCGGTTCAGGTCGGGCTTCGCCTTCATCGCGGCGTCGACCGCCGCGTCGGGGTTCTTCTTCGCCTCTTCCCACGACTTGATCGACGCGCGCACGAACTTGCGCACCGTCTCGGGCTTGCCCTTGATCGTCGCGGCGTTGGCCGTGATCGTCATGCCCACGATGTTGGCGCCGTGGTCGGCGTAGCGCAGTGCTGCCGGCTCCTGTCCGCGGTACTTGATCAGGAAGTACTGGTCGTCGGCGCCGCCCAGCAGCGCGTCGGCCCGCTTCTCCAGCACCGTCACGACCTTGGCGGCCGGGTCGACCTGCACGAAGCGGATCTTCTCCATATCGAGCTTGTTGTGCGCGGCGAGCGCGCGGAAGAGCTGGCCGAGCGGGTCGCCCGGCGAGACGGCCAGCGACTTTCCTTCGAGGTCTTTGGGCGTCTTGATGCCCGTCGAGGCGAGCGAGACGACCGAGAAGCCGGTCGAGTTCAGGAGCGACATGACCGACTGGATCGGCATGCCCTTGGCGGCCGCGGTGATGACGCTGGAGGAGTCGGCCATGCCGAACGTGTCGGTGTTGGCGCCGATCAGCTGCACCGTGTTGGCCGAGCCGCGGCCCTCGTTGATCGTCAGGTCGAGGCCCTCGGCCTTGAAGTAGCCCTTCTCGACGCCGTAGTAGAACGGCACGTGCAGGCCGCCGAGATACCAGTTGAGGCGCAGCGAAACCGCTTCCTGCGCGTGGGCGGCACTTGCGGCCGCGAAGGCGAGGGCGGCGGTGAGCAGAAGCCGGAGTTTCATTTTCGGTTCCTCCCTGTTTTTCGTTCTTGTCGGTTATTTCGGTTCGCCGTCGAGATCGCGCGTGGCGTAGTCGGCCGGCATGTTGATCTCGATGAGTTCCATGTCGTCCGAGCGGCCGACGAC
>JAYRKO010000339.1:0-3743 GCA_041905745.1 Tagaea sp.
CCGCCGCGCGAAGGCCGTGGCCGCCCTGCAGGCGCGCGGCCTCGACGGGCTGCTGATGTTCCGGCAGGAAAGCATGTACTACCTGACCGGCTACGACACGTTCGGCTACGTGTTCTTCCAGTGCCTCTATCTGGGCGCGGACGGCCGCACGATGCTGCTGACCCGCGCGCCCGACCTGCGCCAGGCGCAGCATACGTCCACGCTGTCCGACATCCGCATCTGGGTCGACCGCGACGGCGCCGACCCCGCGCGCGAACTGCGCGCGGTGCTGGCCGAACTCGGCCTCGCCGGCAAGAAGCTGGGTGCGGAATTCGAGGCCTACGGCCTCACCCACGCCAACGGCCGCCGGCTGGAAGCGGCGATGGCCGGCTTCGCGACGCTGGTCGACGCATCCGACCTCGTCAGCCGGCTGCGCGTGGTGAAGAGCGCCGCCGAGATCGCCTATGTGCGCAAGGCCGCCGAACTGGCCGACGCGGCACTGGATGCCGCGCACGGCGCGATCGCGCCCGGCGCCTTCGAGGGCGACGTGCTGGCCGCCATGCACGGCGCCATCTATCGCGGCGGCGGCGACGATCCGGCCAACGAATTCATCATCGGCTCGGGCCGCGACGCGCTTTTGTGCCGGTACTTCTCGGGTCGCAAGCATCTGGGGGCGGAAGACCAGATCACGCTGGAATTCGCGGGCGCCTACCGCCACTACCATGCGTGCCTGATGCGCACGATCCCGGTGGGGCGCACGCGCGACCTGCACCGGCGCATGCACGCCGTCTGCCTCGACGCGTTCGAGGCCTGCCGCGCGGCGCTGAAGCCCGGCGAGCCGGTGGGCAAGGTGTTCGACGCCTATGCCCGCGTGTGCGACGCAGCCGGCATGACGTCCCACCGCCTCAACGCGTGCGGCTATTCGCTGGGCACGACCTTCGCGCCCAACTGGATGGACTGGCCGATGTTCTATGCCGGCAATCCGGTCGTGGCGGAGCCCGGCATGGTCTTCTTCCTGCACATGATCCTGATGGATTCCGACAGCGGCACGGCGATGTGTCCGGGCGCCACGGTCGAGGTGACGGCGGCGGGCAACGCGCTTCTTTCGCATCGCCCGATGGATCTCGTCGCGCGCTGAATGCGTTGCGTTCTGCAACAGGGTTAAGCGGCGGTTAACGCGTCGGATTTTCCGCGCGAAGCGATAGCGGCGGGTACGCAATCGCGCTAGGTTCGCCCGCACAAATGTTCTCTCTCGACCCTCGCTCGATCGTCGTCGTCCTGATCGTCGTCATTTCCGGCCTGACGGTGCAGCTCGCCTTGACGAAGCGCCGCCAGAAGGAGGCGCACGGCCTGTCGTGGTGGATCGCCGCGGCGCTGTGCGGCATCGCCAGCACGCTGCTGCTGCTCGCGCGCGGACGCATCCCCGACCTGCTGTCGATCTGGCTCGCCAACACGCTCTTGCAGGCGATCCACCTGATGCTGTGGGTGGGCGTGCGCGCTTTCGACGGGCAGCCGCAGCCGCGCCGACCGGCGGCGCTCCTCGTCCTCAGCTTCGCGCTCGTCTTCGGGCTCATGGTCGCCGGCGGCGCCGACCTCGCGACGCGCACCTCGTTCTCGTCGCTGTGCAGTGCCACCTTCTGCGTGCCCGTGATCGCCGCCCTGCTCGCCGACCGGACGAGCGTCTCGCGTGTCTATGCCGCGTGCCTGCTGGGCATCCTCGTCTTCGTCTTCCTCGGCCGCGCGATCGCCACGCAGATCTACCCGCCCGGCGACGCGTTCCTCGGCCCCGATCCGGTGCAGACCGGCTTCCTGCTGGCGCAGGTACTGCTCGCACCGCTGTGGATGGTGGCGCTGCTCGCCTCGATCGGCGAACGCGCGCAGGCCCGGCTAGCCGCCGCACTCGCCGAACAGCGCCGCGCGAGCGAGGCGAAATCGGAATTCCTGCGTCGCCTCGCGCACGAGGTGCGCACGCCGCTGGGCGCGGTCTCGGGGTTGGCCGAGCTGATCCGCGACTTCACGAGCGACGCCAAGTCGCGCGACCAGGCGCGCCACATCCTGATGGCGGCCGAACACCTGATCGGGCTCAGCGACGAACTGCTCGACCTCGCGCGCATCGAGGCGGGCAAGCTCACCGCGGACGCGCGCCCCATCGACGTCGAAGCGGCCGTGCACGAGGCGCTTTCCATGCTGCGCGAGCCGTTCGAGCGCCGGCGCATGCGCGTGGCGCTCGTCACGCCCGAACGCCTGACGCTGATGGCCGACCCGCGCCAGCTGCGCCAGATGCTGCTGAACGTGCTGGGCAACGCTGCGAAGTTCGGCAGGGAAGGCGGCCATGTCGAGGTGCGCGTGGAAACCGGGCCCGCCGGTGCCGCAATTTCGGTCGCCGACGACGGCGCGGGCATTGCCCTGCCCGATCCCGCCGCCCTGTTCGAACCCTTCGCGCGCGGGGTCGGCACCACGGGCGTCGAGGGCACGGGGCTGGGCCTGCCCATCGTGAAGGGCTTCGTCGAGGCGCATGGCGGCACGGCCGCGATCGAAAGCGCGCCCGGCAAGGGCACGAAGGTGACGCTGACCTTCCCGCCCGGCCGCGTGCAGCGGCCGTCCTAGGCGCGCGATCCGCGCGGGCGGAGATTGACGAGCACGACGCCGCCCAGCGCCAGCGCGCCGCCCGCCAGGCCCAGCGCGCCCGGCACCTCGCCCAGCCACAGCCAGCCCATCAGCGTCGCGGTCGGCGGCACGCAGTACATGAAATTGCTCGCGCGCGCGGCCGGCAGGCGCGAAAGCGCAACCGCCCAGCTGCCGTAGGCGACGAAGCTCGGCACCAACCCGAGATAGACGACCGCGAGCAGCACGTCGGCGGGTGCCGCCATCGCCGCCCCGGCGGCGGCCGGCATCCACGGCGACAGGAACGCCGCACCGATCGCCATGTTCCACGCCGAGACGACCAGCGGATTGTGGCCCGGCCGCGCGGCCGTCGGCGCGAACAGCGGCTTCTGGATGAGCGTGGTCAGCGTCGTGCACAGCGCCGAACCGAGGATGTAGAGCGCGCCGACGTCGAGCGTCGTCGCGTCGAGATCGCCCAGCGCGATGAGCCCGATGCCCGCGAAGGACAGCGCGGTGCCGAGCCAAGCGCGCGGCCCGAAGCGCTCGCCCAGCAGCAGCACGGATGCGGCCGCGGTCAGAATCGGATTGACGTTGATGATGAAGCTGGCGGCGCCCGCGGAAACAGTCTGCTCGCCCATGTTGAGAAAGGCGGTGTAGAGCGCCACGAACAGCAGTCCGCCGGCGAGGAAGCGCCACGCCTCGCCCGCCCGGGGCAACTTCGCGCGCGTCACCGCGAGGAACAGGGCCGCGGGCAGTGCTGCGATCGCGAAGCGCGCGGCCCCCAGTTCGAGCGGGCCGAAGGCTCCAAGGCCCGCGCGGATCGCGGGAAAAGCCGACGACCACGCCAGCACCGTGACCGCCACGGCCGCGGCGGTGGAAAGATCGAGGCGGCCGCGCGCGGCGGTCGCGGATACGGTCGTGGGAGTCGTGTCGGTCATCGGCGGCTTCCGGTCGGTTGCGGACGAGACACCGGAATGCGCCCGGCGGAGGTGATTGACAATCGACCGGATGGATGTCCAGTTGTGATCATGGATCACAGCTTGCCTGTCCGCCTTCCCCCGCTCGACACGCTGCGCGCCTTCGAGGCGGCCGCCCGGCTCGGCAGCTTCTCGGCCGCCGGCGGGGCGCTGAACCTGACCCACGGCGCGATCAGCCGGCAG
>JAYRKO010000340.1:0-3736 GCA_041905745.1 Tagaea sp.
CGCCAAGCAGGCGTCGCTGGGGCTCGAGGTCGCGATGCGTGCGCGCGGCGAGAAAGCCGAACTGCGGCCCGACGGCGTGTGGTTCGCCGGACGGCGCCTGCCCGGCTCGCACGCCAACGCGATGCCGCTCGATTTCCAGGGCGGCGGTGCCGACATCCCGGCCTTCTCGCTCGCCGACCTGCGCGCCTGCGTCGAAAAGGGCGATGCCGCCTTCTTCGAAAAGCACTTCAAGGGCAAGGCGGTTTTCTTCGGCACCGTGCTCGACGTCGAGGACCGCAAGATCACGTCGCGCCGCTTCATGACCGGGCCCGAGGACGCGCCCTTCGGCGCGCGCTGCGCCTTGCCCGCCCGCACCGACATCGTGCGCGACGACGTGGTGCGCGATTCGATCCCGGGCGTGTTCATCCACGCGACCTTCGCCAACAACCTGCTGCGCGGCGAAGGCCTGCGCGAACTGGGCCCGGCCGGCGAAGGTGCTGCGGCACTCGTCCTGCTCGTCGCCACGGCCGCTGCGGCCCTGACCCTGCCGGCGGCCGGTGCTGCCGCCGCATTCGCAGGACTGGCGCTCGTATGGACGGGGGCGAGCGTCGCGGCACTGCGCGTCGAACTCGTCTGGCCGTTCCTGACGGCGCTGGCCGCGTCCTTCGCCGTTGGGGCAGCGCTGCTGGGCTATCGCTTTGCGGTCGCCGACAAGGACAAGCGCCTGTTGCGCAAATCCTTCGCGCTTTACCTTGCGCCCGCGATGGTCGACCGGCTGATCGCGGCCGAGGCACCGCCCGAACTGGGCGGCGAGGAACGCGAGATCACCGTGATGTTCTCCGACGTCGCGGGCTTCACGGGCCTGTCGGAGGGGCTCACGCCCCAGCAGCTCGTGCAGGTGATGAACGTCTATCTCTCCGCGATGACCGACATCGTCGAGGAACACCGCGGCTTCGTCGACAAATACATCGGCGACGCCATCGTCGCGGTGTTCGGCGCGCCGATGGACGACCCTGCACACGCGCGAAACGCGGTCGAGGCGGCCATCGCGTGCAACGCGAAGCTCGCGGCGATGAACGAGGATCCGGAAAAGCCCTTCCTCGGCCACAAGCTCAAGGCGCGCATCGGTCTCAACGCGGGCCGCGCGCTCGTCGGCAATATCGGCTCGAAGAAGCGCTTCAACTACACCGTCATGGGCGACACGGTGAACCTCGCCTCGCGTCTCGAAGGCGCGAACAAGTATTTCGGCACGAACGTGATGTGCGCGGATTCGGTGCGGGCACTGGCCGATGCCGCGCCCGGCGAGCCGATCTTGTGGCGCGAGCTGGACCGCATTCAGGTCAAGGGCCGCGCGAAGCCGGTGACGATCTACGAGCCGATGGGGCTGGAAGGGTCGCTTGCCGACGGCGAGACGGCGCGCGCGGCGGCCTTCGCACGCGCGCTCGAGCGCTACCGGGCGCGCGATTTCGCGGGGGCCTGCGCAATTCTGGCCGCCCCGCCGCTTGCCGGCGATCCGGCCGCGATCAGCCTTGCCGAGCGCGCGGCCGGCCATGCGGCCGAGCCGCCCGGGCCCGACTGGGCGGGCGTGACCGCGCTCGACGCCAAGTAAAGGCCGGGATGAATCCTTGCGCGGGTTGGGGCATACTCCGCCTCCGCGGGAGGTGCCGATGAAGGTTTCGCTCATCCAGATGAATTCGGTCGACGACAAGGCCAAGAACCTCGACGAGGCCGCGCGCCTGATCGACGAGGCGGTGCGCGTCGAGAAGCCCGACTGGATCCTGCTGCCGGAAACGTTCGATTTCATCGGCGGCACGACCGCCGAAAAGCGCGCGGCGGCCGAGACGATCCCCGGCGGACCGACCTATCTGCGCCTGCAAGGGCTTGCAAAAAAGCACGGCGTCTTCATCCACGCCGGATCGATCAGCGAGAAGATCGACGGCGACGACCGCATCCACAACACGACGGTCGTTTTCGACCGCGCGGGCAAGGAAATCGCGCGCTACCGCAAGATCCATCTGTTCGACGTCGTCACGCCCGACGGGACCGAATACAAGGAATCCGCCGCCGTGAAGCCGGGCGATGCGGTCGTCACGTACGACTGCGAGGGCACCACGGTCGGCTGCGCGATCTGCTACGACCTGCGCTTCCCCGACCTGTTCCAGGCGCTGGCCGCGAAGGGTGCCGCCGTCATCGCGCTGCCCGCCGCCTTCACGATGCAGACCGGCAAGGACCACTGGGAAGTGCTGTGCCGCGCGCGCGCGATCGAGACGGAGACGTATTTCTGCGCCTCCGGCCAGACCGGCAGCTTCCGCGCGGGCAACGGCATGCGCCAGACCTACGGCCATTCGATGGTCGTCGATCCGTGGGGCCACGTCGTGGCGCGCGCGTCCGACGGCGTGGGCATCGTCACCACGCGCATCGAGCCCAAACGCGTCGAGCAGGTGCGCGAGATGATCCCGGTCGCCAAGCACCGCGTGAAGATCGGCACGGCATGAGCGTCGACATCCTGGCCATGGGCGAGCCCATGGTCGAGTTCAACCAGACCGGCGGCGCCGGCAGTCGTGACTATCTGCAGGGCTTCGGCGGCGACTCGTCGAATTTCGCCATCGCCGCCGCACGTCAGGGCGCTTCGGCCGGCTACGCGACGGCGCTGGGGGCCGACGTCTACGGCCGCATGTTCCGCGATCTGTGGAAGACGGAAGGCGTCGACGCCACGCATGTGCGCGAGGATGCCGGCGCGTTCACGGCCGTCTATTTCGTCACGCATGACGGCGACGGGCACCATTTTTCGTTCTTCCGCGCCGGATCGGCGTCGAGCCGCTACAAGCCCGCCGACGTGCCGCTCGACGCGATCGCGAAGGCGAAGCTTTTCCACCTGTCGGGCATTTCGCTGGCGATCTCCGCCTCGGCGTGCGACGCCGGCTTCGCCGCGATGGAAGCCGCACGCAAGGCGGGCGTGGCCGTCTCGTTCGACACGAACCTGCGCCTGAAGCTGTGGCCCGTCGCGCGCGCGCGCGCCGTCATCGCCGAGGCGATCGCGCTCTCGACCGTGTGCCTGCCCAGCTACGACGACGTGGCCGTGCTGTTCGGCGAAACCGACGAGGACAGGCTCGCCGACATGATCCTGGCGAAGGGCCCGAAGATCGTGGCGCTGAAGCTCGGGGCCAAGGGCACGCTGCTGGCGCTACCCGACCGGCGCGTGCGCATCGCGCCGCACCCTTGCAAGCCCGTCGACGCGACGGGTGCGGGCGACACGTTCGGCGGCGCGTTCTGCGCGCGCCTCGTGGCCGGCGACGCGCCGGAGGACGCCGCGCGCTATGCGGCCGTGGCCGCAGCACTATCGACGGAAGGCTACGGCGCGGTCGCTCCCATTCCGCGCGCCGCCGCCGTGCGCGCCGCCCTGAAGGCTGCCGCCGCATGACGCGCCGCGCGCTCGTCACCGGCGGGACCAGCGGCATCGGCGAAGGCATCGCGCGCCATCTTGCCGGCGCGGGCTGGCAGGTAATCGTCACCGGGTTGACGGCGCGCGAAGTCGACGCCTTCGCGCCCGCCCCCGGCATCGAGGCCCGACCGCTCGACGTGACCGACGATGCGGCCGCCAAGGCGATCGTCGCCGGGCTCGGCTCGCTTGACGGGCTTGTCAATTGCGCGGGCACGATCCAGCGCGCCGGCGCGGAATTCGAGATCGAGGGCTTCCGGCGCACGATCGAGGTCAATCTCGTGGGCACGATGCGCATGTGCCTGGCGGCAAAGCCGC
>JAYRKO010000341.1:0-3728 GCA_041905745.1 Tagaea sp.
CGATATCTCTGGCACTTGCCGTATGGATAAACCGGCTTTCGCCGCGCTTCGGCTATGTCGTCCAAATCGTGGTGATCGTGCCGTGGATCATCTCGACGGTCGTGGCGGCGCTGTTGTTCCGATGGGTATTTCTCAACGATATCGGGCTTGCGGCTTGGCTCGCGCGCTCGATCGGCATCAACAATTTCCAGCCGCTGACTTCGCCCGCCGGCGCGATGGCACTGCTCGTCGCAGTGTCCGTCTGGAAGCGCATCGGCTACGCAGTGATCATCTTGCTTGCGGGGCTCAAAGGCATTCCCGACGACTATGCCGAGGCGGCTTGCATCGACGGTGCCAGCGGTTGGCAGATCTTCCGCCGAATTACTCTGCCGCTGCTGAAGACGCCGTTGCTGCTGGTCGCGATCGTACTGACTCTGTCGAATATTAACACGGTCGAAACGCCGCTGGTCACAACTGGAGGCGGGCCGGGCGATGCGACGCGCGTCCTTGCGATTTCGGTCTACGAGCGCGCTTTCGTCAACTTCGACTTGGGCGGGGCCACGGCGCTGGCGCTGCTGATGTTCGCAGGCAATATCCTGCTGGTCGTGGCCTATGTCCGGCTATCGAAGTGGAAGGCGTGAGGATGGCCGCACCGTCGGCACCCTTCCGGCCGAAGCTCGGCGCCGCCGCGAGCCTCGTGCTTGTGCTTCCGGTCGCGGCGCTTGTTCTCGTCAACCTGTTGCCGCTGGTCTGGGGTGTGTTGACGTCAATCAAGCCGGAAAGCGCGATCTTCGCGATCCCACCGCAATTCTTCGGCTTCGAGCCGACGGCCGCCCACTACGAGCGCGTATTTGCCTCCGGCTTCTGGCAGAGCTTCTCGATCAGCATCGCCTATTCGATTTTTGCAGTGATGCTGGCGCTTGCGCTGGCATTTCCTGCGGCCTATGCCTTCGACCGGTTCGACTTTCCGTTCCGCCAGGGCCTCTTCCTGCTTGTCGTCGCGTCAATCCCGCTGTCGCTGGGGGCGGCGGCACTGCTGATCCCGAACTATGTCTATTTCGTACATCTCGGCCTCGTGAACACACCCATCGTGCTGCCGCTGATCTATGCCGCGCACCAGTTGCCGATGGCGATTTGGGTCATGAAGGGGACTATGGAAGGGATCCCACGCGAGCTCGACGAGGCGGCGATCGTCGATGGCGCATCGCGTTTTGGCATCCTGCGCCACGTAATGCTACCGCTTGCGCGCCCCGCGTTCGGTGCAGCCGGCACGCTCGCCTTCGTGGGTGCATGGAACGAGTTCGTCGCGGGCTCGGTCATGATTGATGCGCCGTGGCTGCGGCCCATCCAGCCACTCATCTACAGCTTCATCGGCTTCTTCGGGCGCGAGTGGGGGCCGCTGTCGGCCGCCGCCACACTCGCGATCGTGCCGATCCTCCTCGTCTTTGCTCTGCTCGGTAGGCTCGTGGTGTCGGGTCTGACGAAGGGTTCCGTGAAAGGCTGAAAATGAACATCGCAAGACATGTCGGCGCGCTCGATGCGCAGGCCGTGATCGACGCTGCGTGCCGAAAGGCACAGGAGATTGGTGTGCCACAGAACGTCGCCGTCGTCGACGGTGCAGGGCACCTCGTCGCGTTCCGGCGCATGGACGGGGCCAAGTTCATCGCGATCGACATCGCGCTCAACAAGGCCTTCACGGCGGCCGGCGCGCGCAAGGCGACTGGCGAGATCGCTAGCGCCGCGCAGCCTGGCGCGGCCGGTTATGGCGTGAACACTCAACATCAAGGGCGCTTCACGGTCCTGGCGGGCGGGCTTCCGCTGGCGCTGCCGGAAACCGGCGAAGTCGTCGGTGCCATCGGCGTGAGTTCGGGCTCCACTGCACAGGACTCGGACGTTGCCGAGGCCGGACAACGTGCGTTTCTCGAGGGAGCATCGCGGACATGAACGTGGATTTTGCGATCGTCGGCGGTGGTTCAGCGGGATGCGTGCTTGCGAGCCGACTGTCCGAAGACCCGGGCACAAAGGTGCTGCTGGTCGAGGCGGGCCGTGATCTGCCGCCAGGGCAGGAACCCGCGGCTATCCTCGACATGTATCCCGGCCTCGCCGCGTTCGATCCCGGCAACCACTGGGCTGACCTGCCCGCGCGGCTGGGCCCGGTCAGCCACAACGATCCGGCGAGCTGGCCGCAGGCACGGCTCTACGAGCAGGCGCGCGTGATGGGTGGCGGGTCGAGCATCAACGGCCAGATCGCCAACCGCGGCACGCCTGACGATTATGACGAATGGGCGATGCTGGGCGCTGCAGGCTGGGGCTGGGCCGACGTGCTTCCCTATTTCCGTAAGCTGGAGCGCGATCTCGATTTCGGCGGGCCGCTGCACGGGAAGGATGGACCGATCCCGATCCACCGCATCCCGCGCGAGAAATGGCCCGCGATGTCGCTCGCGGCCGAGGAGGCGTGCGCAGCACTCGGCTTCGCAAAACTCGCCGACCAGAACGGTGAATACGGCGACGGCGTCTTCCCAATGACGCTTTCGAATGATGGCGCACACCGGGTTTCAACCGCCCGCGGATATCTTGACGCGAAGGTGCGCGCGCGTGCGAACCTTTCGATCGTCTCGGATTCCGAAGTTGTCGGCTTCGTGTGGCAGGGTAACGCCGTTTCTGGTCTCAAGGTACGCCGAAGCGGCGAGATTCGCGAAATCGCCGTGCGCGAGACGATCCTTTCGGCCGGTGCGCTGCAGTCGCCGGGCCTGCTCCTGCGCGAGGGCATCGGCGATGCGGCGTCGCTGCAGCGGCTCGGCATCACCCCTCGCGCCGACTTGCCGGGCGTCGGGCGAAACCTTCAGGAGCATCCCGGGATCTCTCTGTCCGCATTCCTGAAGCCGGACGGGCGCATCAAGGGTACCACGCGGCGCCATATCCACATGGGACTGCGCTATTCCTCGGGCGTGGAGGGTGGGCACAACGACATGTTCGTGATGGCGGCCGCCAAATCCGCTTGGCATCCGCTGGGTGACCGCATCGCGACCTTCATCGCGTGGATTAACAAACCCGCCTCACGCGGCCACGTGCATCTCGAGCGCCGTGCCGACGGGCTGAAGCCGGTCGCCAACTTCCAGTTCCTAGCTGAGGCCTCGGACCGCGCACGCCTTAAGGGCGCAGTGCGGCTGATGGCGCGGATTGTTGAGGCGGAGCCTCTGGCGCGCCATCTTGTGGCGCCGGCGCCGTCCAGTTACGGCGGCTGGGCGAAAAAGCTCGGCATCCGGAACACGCGCAATTACGCGCTGACGGCGACAGCCGGTCTCGTCCTAGATGCGCTGCCTGTACTGCGCGAGAGCTTCGCGCGCAACGTAATCGGCGGTGGCCGCCTGATCGGCGAGCTGCTCGCCGACGACGCGGCACTCGAGGCCCATCTCGTCGCCAAGACGTTCGGGCAGTGGCATCCGTGTGGCACGTGCCGGATGGGGCCGGAAGATGACCGCGATTCGGTCATCTCGCCGGCCGACGCGCGGGTCCGCGGCGTCGGCGGGCTTCGGGTCGTCGATGCGTCGGCCATGCCGTCGGCGCCGCGCGCAAATCTCAATATCCCGACGATCATGCTCGCCGAGAAGATGGCCGATTCAATTCGGCGAGGTGTCTAAAAATACTGATGCCAAGTATTCTCTTGGTTTCCTCTATATCCCCTTATTTGCCGCTAAATGTGGCAACCAACATTGAAATTATTGAATTATTGAAAATCTGAGACGACT
>JAYRKO010000342.1:0-3707 GCA_041905745.1 Tagaea sp.
AGCCCGCCGCCCTCGAAGACGGGTGCACCCGCCTCCGCGGCGAGCGTCCCGTCGACGAAGTTCATGGCCGGCGAACCGACGAACGAGGCGACGAACCGGTTCCTCGGCTCGCGGTAGATGCGCGCGGGCGTATCGAGCTGCTGGATGACGCCCGAATGCATGACTGCGATGCGGTCAGCGAGCGTCAGCGCCTCGATCTGGTCGTGCGTGACGTAGATCATCGTGGCGCCGAGCTGCTGGTGCAGGCGCTTGATCTCGACCCGCAGTTCGGCGCGCAGCTGCGCGTCCAGGTTCGAAAGCGGTTCGTCGAAGAGATAGACACCCACTTTGCGCACAAGCGCGCGGCCGATCGCCACGCGCTGGCGCTGGCCGCCGGAAAGTTCGGCGGGGCGGCGGTCGAGCAGCGGTCCGATGCGCAGCAACTCCGCCGCCTCGTTCACGCGCCGGTCGATCTCGCTCGACGGCGTGCCGGCGACCTTGAGGCCGAAGGACATGTTCTGGCGCACGGTCATGCGCGGATAGAGCGCGTAGGACTGGAACACCATCGCGATGCCGCGATCCTTGGGCTCCTCCCAGGTGACGTTTTTGCCGCCGATCCAGATCTGGCCGGCGCGCACGTCGACGAGACCCGCGACCGCGTTCAGCAACGTCGATTTCCCGCAGCCCGAGGGGCCGAGCAGCACGAGGAATTCCGACGGCTTGATCTCGAGATCGAGCCCTTCCAGCACCTTGACCGTGCCGAACATGATCTTGATGTCGCGCAGCGACACGCCGGGTTGCGCGTTCATTGTCTCAACCTTTCACGGCGCCGGCGGCAATGCCGCGCACGAACCAGCGCCCGGATCCGAAATAGACGGCGAGCGGCACCAACGCCGTCAGCATGGTCGCGGCCATGTCGACGTTGTAGGCGCGCTCGCCCTGGGTGGAATTGACGATGTTGTTGAGCTGCACGGTCATCGGCAGGTTTTCGCGTCCCGCGAAGACGAGACCCAAAATGAAGTCGTTCCAGATACCCGTCACCTGAAGGATCATCGCCACGACGATCATCGGCACGGCCATCGGCAGCATGATCGACCAGAAGATCTGGAAGAATCCCGCACCGTCCACGCGCGCCGCCTTGAACAGCTCCGGCGGCAGGCTCGCGAAATAGTTCCGGAACAGGAGCGTCATCGTCGGCAAGCCGAAGATCGTGTGGATGACAACGATGCCGAACAGGGTCTGATTGATCCCCGCCATCGAGAAGATCCGCACGAGCGGGTAGATGAAGATCTGGTAGGGGATGAAGGCGACCACCATCAGCGCGCCGAAAATGACGTCAGCGCCGCGCACGCGCCAGAGCGACAGCGCGTAGCCCGTGAGCGAGCCGACCGCGATCGAGACGACCACCGAAGGCACGAGGATGCGCACGGAATTGAAGAAGCCGACCTTGATGCCGTTGCAGTTGAGCCCGGTGCAGGCGGAATTCCACGCCTTGATCCACGCGGCGATCGTGAAATCGACCGGCAAATGGAGGATGTATCCGCTGCGGATTTCGTCCATCGATTTGAGCGACGTCACGACCATCACGTAGAGCGGCGCGAGGAAAAAGAGCGCGCTGATCGCGAGGAAGGCGTAGAGCCCGTAGCGCGCCGGCGTGACGCGCACAGGTCGCGGGCCGGACGGAATCGCGGGATCGGCGGCGCTCATTTGCGCGTCTCCTGCGCGCGCGCGCGCGCCCTTGCGTAGAGGAGCGGTGCGGCGATCGACACGACCGTGATCAGCATCGACGTGGCCGCCGCGGTGGCAAGCCCGATATTCCCGCGCTCGAAGAGGTGGTCCATGACGAACTTCGCGGGCACCTCCGACGCCAGGCCGGGGCCGCCGTTCGTCATCGCGACGGCAAGGTCGTAGAGCCGCACGACGCTGGCGGAGAGCAGGATGCCGGCCGTCGCGAAACTCGCCCCCAGCATCGGGATGACGATGGAAAGATACGTCCGCCACGGCGGGATCCCGTCCACGCGCGCGGCCTTCCAGATGTCGTCGTCGATTCCGCGCAGGCCGGCGAGCATGATCGCCATGACGAGCCCGGCTGCGTGCCAGACGCCCGCGATGATGAGCGTGTAGATCACCGTCTCCTGCCGCACGATCCAGTCGAACTGGAAGTCGGGAAAGCCCCAGCTGCGCACGATCTTCTGGATGCCGTGCGTCGGGTTCAGCATCCACTGCCAGGCGAGGCCCGTGACGACGAACGACATCGAGAACGGGTAGAGGAAGATCGAGCGCAGCGTGTTCTCGACGCGCACGCGCTGGTCGATCGCGATGGCAAGCAGGAGCCCGACCGCGAGCGCGCCCAGCACCATGAGCGTTCCGAAAATCGCCAGATTGTGGATGGAGACGAGCCAGCGGTCGTTGTTGAAAAGCGTGACGTACTGGCGCAGGCCCACGAAATTCGAATTGGGAAGCATCCGCGAGGACGTGAACGACATCCAGATCGTCCAGCCGGTGCTGCCGACATGCGCGATCAGGATGATCGCGAGGGCGGGCAGAAGCGCCACCCAGGCGACCGTCCGCGAACGGAAGCGGCCGAATGCTGCAAACATGGGATTCACCGAAAGGCACAGAGCCGGCGCCGGCCGCCTTCACGCCCGGGCGGGGCGCGAAGGCGGCCGGACGCGCGTCTCAGTAGCTGTCCTTGAGGATGGCGACCATCTTGTCGACGAACTGGGCCGGCGACATCGAGGTGCCGTTCCAGAACTGCGAGACGAGATCTTCGATCGCCCCGTTCATCGCCGGCGGCGCCAACATCTGGACCGAAGCCACCTGCTGTGACTTGTCCTGGATCATCTTCGCCGCCCGCTGCGCGCAGATGTCGAGGGACGACACGTCGAGGTCCGTACGCACCGGGATCGAGCCCTTCTTCTGGGCGAAGAGGATCTGCGTGTCCGGTTCGAGCATGACCTTGGCGAGCGCCAGCTGGGCGGTCGCCTTGGCGGCGTCCTTCTGCTTGGGGAAGGCGAACACGTCGCCGCCCATCACGTAGCCGCCGCCCTTGCTGCCGAAGAGCGTGCAGCCGAACTCCTTGCCCGCCGTCTTGCCGGCGGCCGCGAACTCGCCTTTCGCCCAATCGCCCATCACCTGCATGCCGGCCTTGTTCTGGATGACGAGCGCCGTGGCGTCGTTCCAGTTGCGGCCCGGCGAGCCGGCGTCGACGTAGCTGCGCAGCTTGGCGAACGTCTCGACCGAGGCGCGGAAGTCGGCGCTGCGCGCGGCGGCTTCCGAACGCTGGGCGTAGATGCCGTTCCAAACGGCCGGGCCGGCCTTGTCGAGCAGCACGGTGTTGAACAGGTCGCGTTCCCAGTTCTTCTGGCCGCTGAAGGCGAGCGGGATCAGGCCGGCCGCCTTGATTTTCTCGAGGGTCGCGATCGCCTCGTCCCAGTTCTTCGGTTCGGCGGCGCCGACCTTGGCCAGCACTTCCTTGCTGTACCAGACCCAGTTCTGGCCGTGGATGTTGACCGGAACGGCGAAGTACTTGCCGTTGCGCGTGACCGCGGCGGAAATCGCCTCGGGCAGGATGGCCTTCCAGTTCTGCTGGCGCGCGAGCGCGTCGACGTCGGAAAGCAGGTTCGCCTCGACGAGGTCGTCGAACTGCTTGCCGGTGTTGAACTGCATGGCCGTCGGCGGATCGCCGCCCACGGTGCGGTTGATCGCGGCGGTACGCGCGTTGGCGC
>JAYRKO010000343.1:0-3707 GCA_041905745.1 Tagaea sp.
TCGCCCGCCGCGCGCGCGGCGGCGGCGGCACAAGCCCCGGTCGTCCAGCCGCTGCGCAAAGGTCCGTCCGGACGGGGCGGAAGCTCGTCTTCGGCCATAGTTTCAGTAGGCTAGCATCGACCGCCCGGGGGCGATAGACTGCCCCGCACATGGAAATGCAAGCGCTGGATATGCCGGAATTCCGCCCCGGCACGGTGTGGCTGGTCGGCGCGGGGCCGGGCGATCCGGGCCTGCTGTCGCTGCTGGGCCTGCACGCGCTGCGCCAGGCGGACATCGTGGTCTACGACGCGCTGGTCGATTCGCGCGTGCTGAAGCTCGCGCGCACGGGGGCGGTCCTCGAATATGCCGGCAAGCGCGGCGGCCGGCCGAGCCCGAGCCAGCGCGACATCTCGCTGCGCCTCGTGGAATTGGCGCGCGAGGGAAAGCGCGTGCTGCGCCTCAAGGGCGGCGATCCGTTCGTTTTCGGGCGCGGCGGGGAAGAGGCGCTGACGCTCGCCGGGGCGCGCGTCGCCTTCCGCATCGTGCCCGGCGTCACCTCGGGCATCGGCGGGCTCGCCTACGCGGGCATCCCCGTCACGCATCGCGACACGAACCAGTCGGTCACGTTCGTCACCGGCCACGGCGTGACGGGCGACGTGCCCGACGGGCTCGACTGGGAAGGGATCGCGCGCGGCGCGCCGACGGTCGTCTTCTACATGGCGCTCAAGCATCTCGACCGGATCGCGCGCCTGCTGACGGATGCGGGCAAGGCGGTCGACACGCCGGCCGCCATCGTCGTGCGGGCAAGCACGCCGGATCAAACGGTCGTCGAAACGACGCTCGGCAATGCGGCGCGCGACGCGGCCGCCGCCGGACTGGAACCGCCGGCGCTGTTCGTCGTCGGCGAAGTGGTGAAACTGCGCGCCGGCCTCGACTGGCTCGGCGCGATGGAAGGACGCGCGCTCGACTCCGATCCGCTCGGGATCTCGGGACACGATCCGGCGGAATCGGCTTGAAAGGGGAACGGACGATGGTTCGGCATGCGGTTGCGGCGATGGTGCTGGCGGTGACGCTCGGAGCGTGCGAGTCGCGCACGACGTGGATCAAGGAAAGCGCTGCGCCCGGGGAACTGGAATACGACCAGCTCGAATGCCGCCGTGCCGCCAGCGGCTACGGCTACGCCGACCGGGGCGAATTCGGCACCGACGCCGGCCGGCCCGGCGCTTCGTCGATGACGGCCGAAGAGTACCGGCGTTGCATGGAAAAGCGCGGCTGGCGGCGCGAACGGCAGACGGAGCCGAAAACCGGCGGCGCGGCGCGCACGATTTGAGCGCCGCGCGCGGCCTCGTCCTCGCCGCGCCCGCATCGGGAAGCGGCAAAACCACGCTGTCGTTGGGCCTGATGCGCGCGCTCGCGCGCCGCGGCGTGCGCGTGGCGCCGGCGAAATCGGGACCGGACTATATCGACCCGACCTTCCACGCGGCCGCGGCGGAACGCGCGGGCCGCAATCTCGACATCTGGGCGATGCGGCACGAGACGCTCGCGGCGGCGATCGGTTTCCTCGGCGCAAAGGCCGACATCGTCGTGTGCGAAGGCGCCATGGGTCTCTACGACGGGATCGACGCGCGCGGCACCGGATCGACGGCCGATCTTGCGACCGCAGCCGGATGGCCGGTCGTGCTCGTCGTCGATGCGCGCGGGCTCGCGGCGTCGGCAGGACCATTGGTCGCCGGCTTCGTGCGTGCGCGCGACGATCTCGCTTTCGCCGGCGTCATCTTCAACCGCTGCGGCGGTCCTTCGCATGTCGCGCTGCTGCGCGAGGCGCTCGCCCTCGCCTGCCCGGGCCTGCCGTGCCTTGGCGCAGTCCCGCGCGACGCGGCGCTTTCGCTGCCCGAGCGCCATCTCGGCCTCGTGCCCGCCGGCGAGACGGACGGGCTTGCCGCATTCCTCGATCGCGCGGCGGATATCTGTGCGGCGCATGTCGATCTCGACGCGCTTCTCGCCGCGACGGCGCCAGCCCGGATTCCGGCCGGTGGTGCTGAAACGCCGCTCGCCCCGCTGGGCAGCCGCATCGCGGTCGCCCGCGACACCGCATTTGTCTTCGCCTATCCGGCCATCCTCGACGGCTGGCGACATCAGGGCGCGGAAATCGTGTTTTTCTCGCCGCTCGCCGACGAGGCTCCCGACGCGTCGTGCGACGCCGTGTTCCTGCCCGGCGGATACCCCGAACTGCATGCCGGGCGACTGGCCGCGGCCGGAAATTTCATGCGTGCGCTGCGCGGCTTCGGCGGAACGGTCTACGGCGAGTGCGGCGGCTACATGACGCTCGGCCGACGCCTCGTCGACGCCGGCGGCACGAGCCACGCGATGCTGGGCCTGCTGCCGGTCGACACGTCGTTCGAAAAGCGGCGCCTGCATCTGGGCTATCGCGAGATGCGGCTCGTCGCCGACTGCGCGCTGGGCAAGGCCGGTGCGACGCTTCGCGGCCACGAATTCCACTATGCAAGCGTTCTGACCGAAACCGGGGATGCGCCGCTATTCGAGGTGCGCGACGCGCGCGCGAAGGTGCTGGGAAACGCCGGCTGCCGGTCGGGGCGCATTTCGGGCTCGTTCATGCACCTGATCGACCGCGCTGGACATTCGGCGGCGTAAGGATAAGTTCGACATTCGCGGCGGTTCCGACTCGAACGCCGGCCCGCCGCCGCACGGAGAATCGATGCTCTACCACCTGTACGACATGCAGCAGACGCTCCTCTCGCCCGTGCGGCTCGCCGCCGAAGCGGTGCAGAACGTCTTCAGTCATCCGATGCTGCCGATGTCGTACACCCGTTTCGGCCGTGCGATGGCCGCCGGCGCCGAGATGATCGAGCGCGCGACGCGTCGCTACGGCAAGCCCGCCTTCCGCCTCGACAGCACCACCATCGACGGCGTCGACGTGCCGGTGACCGAAGAGGTCGTTCACTCGAAGCCGTTCTGCGATCTTCTCCATTTCCGTCGCGAAGTCGCGTCCGGACGCGACGACCCGGCGGTGCTGGTCGTGGCGCCGATGTCGGGCCACTACGCGACGCTGCTGCGCGGTACCGTCGAGGCGCTGCTGCCCGACCACGACGTCTACATCACCGATTGGGTGAACGCGGCCCTCGTCCCGATGATCGAGGGCGCGACCTTCGATCTCGACGACTATGTCGACTACCTGATCGAGTTCATGGAGTTCCTCGGCCCCGAGACGCACCTCATTGCGGTGTGCCAGCCTTCCGTGCCGGTCATGGCCGCGGTGTCGCTGATCTCGGTGCTCGACCCGGCCGCCGCACCGCGCTCGATGACGCTGATGGGCGGGCCCGTCGACACGCGCGTCAACCCCACGAAGGTCAACAAGCTCGCCGAGGAACGCTCGATCGAATGGTTCGAGCGTTCCGTCGTCACCAACGTGCCGCCCGGCTATCCGGGCTTCATGCGCCGCGTCTATCCGGGCTTCATCCAGCTCTCGGGCTTCATGAGCATGAATCTCGACCGCCATGTCGGCTCGGCGATGAAACAGTACCAGCACCTCGTGCGCGGCGACGGCCTCAGCGCGCAGGCGCACCGCGAGTTCTACGACGAGTATCTTTCCGTCATGGATCTCGACGCCGCGTTCTATCTGCAGACGATCCGCGTCGCTTTCCAGGAGCACGCGCTGCCGACCGGCACGTGGGTGTCGCGCGGCCGCAAGGTGGACCCGGGTGCGATCC
>JAYRKO010000344.1:0-3675 GCA_041905745.1 Tagaea sp.
GTCGACCGCCTTGTCGTCGGACACGTCGGCGGGGGCGACCAGCGATTCGTTCTTCAGCAGCTTCGCCGTCGCCTCCAGCGCGTCCGCGCGCCGGCCGACGAGCACGAGGTTGAAGCCGTCCGCATCCAGCGCCACGGCGACCGCGCGCCCCACGCCCGAACCCGCACCCGTGACCATGGCGATCTTGCCCGTTGCCGAAGACATGCCGTCGTTCCTCCGTATCGTTTCCGCTCTTTGGACCAGTGAAGGGAGATCAGCGCGCGTCGTCCGCGCGCGAGAAGTCGAGGCGCACGGTGGCGACGTTCGCGCCCCATTCGCCGACGAGCGCTTCCTGGCGCTCGGACAGGCGGCGCTGCTCGCGTTCCTCTTCCACGCGCACGATGCGGCGCAGCACGAAGGGGATGCCCACATAGACCGCGAAGCCGACGACGGCGCCCAGATAGGGATAGAAATACGCCGTGCCCCACGTCAGCGGGCTGGTGCGCAAGGACCCTCCCAGCGACAGCAGCGCGAAGGGCAGCGAGCCCGCGAAATTGAGCGCGCCCACGCAAAGCGTGCCGCGCCGTTCCGGATCGTCGTCGACAAGCGCCATGGCGAGCGTGGGCAGCCCCGCGAGCGCCACGTAGATCGCGATGGCCGGCCACATCACCAGCAGCATCACGCCCATTACGCCCGCGAGCAGCCAGGCGGCGGGTGCCGCCTTCTTGACCCAGCCGCGCGAACGCTGCTGGGCGCGCGCGATCATGTCGGGACGCGGGGCCATCAGAGATACGCCGCCAGGATGCCGAAGAACGCCGCCAGCGCCAGCGAGCCCGCGGCCAGCGTCGCGGTCTCGCGCCCGCGATATGTGGCCTGCCGGCTGCGGTCGAGCACGACGAGATCGGCCTTGGAAAGCCGGTCGCTCGCCGCGGCGTATTCGTTCTTCGCGGAATCGAAGCCCTTCTTGTCGGCCTCCAGCGCGATGCGGTCGTCGACGATGCCGAGCAGCGCCTGCAGGTCGCCCTGGCCCACGGCCGTCTCGCTCTTGCGCGCGATCAGTTCCTTGGTCGAGATGCGCTGGAACTGCTCGACGGTCGGGCGCACCAGCACGGCGCATTGCGCGGCGAGATTGGGCAGCGCGCCGACAAGATAGGTCTCCTGCAGATGGGCGAGCAGCTTGAGCGAGGCCATGCGCGCCTCCTCGTCGGCCGAACCGCCCATCAGGCCCTTGAGCGCGTTCTCGTCCGCCGCCCCGCGCGCGGCGAGGAAGGCGGCGATGTGCCGGTCGAAGCCCTTCTGGTCGCCCTCGGCGATGGCCGCGTCGATGGCGGGCAGCATCTCGCCCGGCGATTCGACCCACTGGTCGATCGACAGCGGCGACAGGCAGGGCAGGCGCTGGTCGAGTTCGTAGAGGCAGCGTTCGAGGCCCGAGCCCGGGATCGGCTCCATCACCCAGCGCGACAGCCGCTCGTAGACCGTGAGCCGGCGCGCCTGCCGGTTGGGCCCCTGCGCACCGTGCTGGGTGCCGACCCATTCGAGATGGATGCCCGAGCGGAACAGCGAATCGTACGCCGGCAGCGTGTCGCGCGCGCTGAGATAGGCGCGCGCCAGCGCGTTGGCCACGCCGTCGGGCCGCACCGACACGCCCGAGATGTGGATGGGTCCCGTCGGATCGAGCGCCATGCACACGCGCGCGACGAGGGCCGGATCGCCGTCGCGTCCCGCCGGGTTCTCGGGCTGCGACATCGCCTGCACCTTCTTGGCGGCGATGTCGTCGGGCAGCGCGCGGCGCGCCCAGTCGGCCAGCACGCCCGTGCGGATGGCGGCGGTCGCCTGCGGCGGGTTCTTGGCGAGCGCCAGCGCGATCTCGCGCCCGGTGCGGTAGAGCTTGCCCTCGAAAAGGAAGGGTTCGCGCGCCTTGGCGAGGCTCGTCATGCGCGGCAGCGTCGGCCGGCCGCCGTCGAGCCACTTGGCGAGCGTGGGCAGCGTCCAGCGTTCGGTCGGATCGTCGGCGAGCGTGCCGCGGAAGAAATCGTAGAGATCGGTGGGCGGGTTGTACTTGCCGGCGAGCGCGTCCCAGTTGCCCACGTCGATGCGCCGCTGGATGACGGCGGGGTCGTCGGCCTCGGCCATCGGCCAGCGGCCCATGGCGAGCGCCAGCGCCGTGGCGCCCAGCGAATAGACGTCGTCGAGCGCCGTGCCGGGGCCGCGGCCGTAGGGATCGCAGATCGCCAGTTCGAGCGGTTCGAATTGCGCCGGCTGGCGCGCGCCCGGCGGGCCGGCCGTGCAGGGGCCGAGGATCAGCTTCGACTGGCCGAAATCGTACCAGAAGACGTTGTCGGGCCGGATCGCGCGGTGCGCCACGCCGCGGCGCACGTATTCGGCGAGGAGCTGGGCCGCGGGCGAAATGAAGCTGCGCACCAGCACGCGCGGGTCGAGCGGCTGGATCGTGGCGTTGCGCCGCAGGATCGCGGCACCCGCCGGCGTCTCGTAGATCATCGCGTAGCGGCGCGTGCCGTCCGGCCAGTCGACGGGGCCGTGTTCCAGCAGCTTCGCGCCGCCCGCCTGGCCGAGGCCCTTGAGCTGCGTGCAGGCCGATACGCGCGGCAGCTGTTCGGGACGCGCGATGAGGGCCGTCATCGCCGTGTCGGGCTGCGTCTGGTCGAGGGCGACGAACGCCTCCGCCGCGGGCGAGGCCATGTCCATGACCGTCTGGCCCGGGCGGATCTTGAACCGCTCGCCAAGCATGACGTCGCGCGAAGAAGTCGGCGCGCGCGTCGTTGCGTTGTCTCCGCCTTCGGCCATCCGTCTTTCCGTTCGCTCCCGCGCCGGCGCCGCGGGTTTCCGGGCGACACTTTGCGCCGCCGGCCGCCCCTTGTCAGGTCAAATCCGGAGCGATTCTACCTCAAAAACCGCGGATTTTCGCCCCGGTCAGCCGGCGGCCGCCTCGGCCTGGCCTTCTTCGCCCGACTCGCCCGTCGTCATCGACAGGTCGAGCAGGGCCGGCGCGCGTTCGATGATCTCGCGCAGGATCTTCTCGGCGAGTTCCACGTCGTGCGCCGTCTCGGCATGCAGGCCCGTCGAATAGGGCGGAGCGGACAGCGCGTTCTTCAGCGTGTAGATCGCGCGCAGTTCGCGCAGGAACACGTCCTTGGCGCCCAGCGGCAGTTCGCGGGCGGTGGCGACCAGCCCCATCAGCTCGATCGACGTCTTGAGGTGGCGCGCCATCTGGCCCACGCGCGCGGAATGGAAGCGCGCTTCCAGCGCCACGCGCTCGTCGCCCTCGGGCACCTTCTTGATCCGGTATTCGATCAGGATGCAGAAGCTGTCGAAATCGCTGATCGCGTCGGCGAAGCGCTTGTAGGCCGAGAAGGTCGAGCGTGCGACGTCGGTTTTCGCGCCGGCGACTAGTTCCGCGATCTTCTCGGTCTTCTCGTCGAGCGCATCGAGGAAACGGCGCGCCTCGTCCGCGGGGTTGACAGTCCTAGCCATGAACAACGACTCTCGCCATTCCCCGACGCCCGTCAAGACTTTCCGGGCCTCGGAACTGAGGGAGCGAGGGCGCATGACTGAAGAACTGTTCCGCGAAGACGGCTACCTGAAGACGGCCGAGGCCGTCGTGCGCGCGGCGTCGGCGGAAGGCGTCGTCCTCGACCGCACCGTTTTCTATCCCGCCGGCGGCGGCCAGCCGGGCGA
>JAYRKO010000345.1:0-3673 GCA_041905745.1 Tagaea sp.
ATCTCGCGCGCGATTCGGTCATGCAGGGCACCGGCTTCACGCCGCGCGGCAACGAGACGAACACCTACCGCATCGAGGGCGAGGAGCTGTCGCTGATCGCGACCTCCGAGATCACGCTGTGCGGCCTTTACCAGGACACGATCCTCGAAGAGGCGGAGCTTCCCATCCGCATCGCGGGCGTGTCGCACTGCTTTCGCACCGAACGCGCGGCCGGGCGCGCCACGCGCGGGCTCTACCGCGTGCACCAGTTCACGAAGGTCGAGATGGTCGTGATCGCCACGCCCGACCAGTCCGAGGACATCCACAAGGAACTGCTCGCCAACGAGCGCGCGGTGTTCGACGCGCTGGAGCTTCCCTACCGCGTGCTCGACATCTGCACGGGCGACCTGGGCGGGGCGGCCTATCGCAAGTACGACCTCGAAGCCTGGATGCCGGGCCGCGGCGACGGCGGCGAGTTCGGCGAGGTGACGAGCACGTCCAACTGCACCGATTTCCAGGCGCGCCGGCTCAACATCCGCTACCGCAAGGGACCGAAGGAAAAGCCGCTCTTCGTCCATACGCTCAACGGCACGGGCATTGCGTTGGGCCGCGCGATGGTCGCCATCCTCGAAAACAATCAGGAAGCCGACGGCAGCGTGCGCCTGCCCAAGGCGCTGCAGGCGTTCATGGGGCAGGACCGCCTCGTGCCGCGCGCGAAGAAGGCGTAGCGCGCATGGCGGCGCGGCTTTTTCTTGCCGCGCTGCTCGCCGCCGTTCCGGTCGCCGCCGGCGCGCAGGATCGCTACATCCCGCTCGAACTGATCCTCGGCGCGCCGTGGAACGGCGCCGAGGCCCTCGCCTATCCCGCCGGCACGTTTCAGGAAAAGGTGGCCGAGGCGCCCAGCGTGTGGGTGGGCCCGCGCGAATGGAAGCATCCGCGCACCGGCGAAATGCTGGCCGTCTACGACCGCGCGCGAGCCAGCCGGCGCAGTCAGGTCGACCAGATCTTCGCCGTGCGGCGCGATCGCGCGGCGATCGGGCGCGTCGCGGATTCGCGCTTCGGCATCGAGGCGTGCGACCAGGAGGCGAAATATCCACTCGGGCGCTGGTCGCAGGGCGAAACCCGGACGTTCGACTATGCGTGCTGGTACGGCGGTGCGGCGCGGCCGCGCCGCTCGACCATCGAGATCCTGCGCCTCGATTTCGATTGCGGGCCCGCGCACTGCCTCGAAATGCGCTGGACCCACGCCGACCCCGACGCCGGACGCATACTCGATATGCGCGTCTACACCTTCGCACCCGGTCTCGGAATGGTGGCGCTGCGCTGAGTTTCCGGGTCATGATCGGCCCATGACGGCGCCTGACATCGCCCGCCTGCGCGGGTTCGTCGCCGCGGCTTCCGCCGCGATGGGGCCGCGCGGCCTCGACGAAGCGGCCGCACACGCGGCGATCGGCCCGCTGCTGCGCGATCTCGTCGCGCACGACGACTGGCTGCCCGCGCAGTTCGCGCAAGCCCATCCGCAGTTCTACCAGCAGTATCTCCTGCACTGCGATCCGGCCGAACGCTTCTCGGTCGTGAGCTTCGTGTGGGGACCGGGCCAGTCGACGCCGGTCCACGACCACACGGTCTGGGGGCTGATCGGCATCCTGCGCGGCGCCGAACGCTGCATCGATTTTACGCGCGGGCCCGACGGTCGCCTCGTACCGGGCGCCGAGACGCGGCTGGAGACGGGGGCGGTCAGCGCGCTCGGCCCCGCGACGGGCGACATCCACCGCGTCGCCAATGCGTTCGACGACCGCGTATCGGTCGCCATCCACGTCTATGGCGGCAATATCGGGGCCGTCGCCCGCCACGTCTACGATCCGGCCACGGGTGCGGCGAAGGATTTCGTCTCCGGCTATGCGGCGGCAGTCGTGCCCAATTTGTGGGACCGGTCGGCCGAAACACGCGCGAGGCTTGCCTGAAAACCGCACCGGCCTTCCTCGGCGTGATCTTGTGTTCGCTTGCCAGCGCCACGACGCTGCGCGCGATCGACCCGCTGCTGCCCCCGCTGGCCGCGGAATTCGGCACGCTGCCAGGCGCCGTCGCGATCCTCATCACCGTCTACACGGTCGCCTACGGCGGCGTGCAGTTCGTGTCCGGGCGCATCGGCGACCGCTTCGGCAAGCCGCGCGTCATCGCGGCGGCCACGCTGGGTGCCGCGGCGGCGACGGCGGCCTGCGCGCTCGCCCCCGGTCTCGATTCGCTGCTTGCGCTGCGCGCGGTCGCGGGCGCGTTCGCGGGCGGCATCATCCCGCTCGCCATCGCCTATGTCGGCGACACCGTCGCCTACGAGAACCGCCAGCAGGCGCTCGCGCGCCTCGTCTCGACGCAGATCCTCGGCACGATCGCGGGGCAGGTCGGCTCGGGTCTCGTGGGCGAGCTTGTCGGCTGGCGCGGCGTGCTGGGCATCCTCGCGAGCCTGTTCGCGGCCGGCGGGATCGCGCTCGTCGTCGTGCTGCGCGGGGCGGGACCGACGCCGGGGAACGCGACGCACGCGCGTGCCGGTTACGGCTGGATCGGCAGCCCCCGCGCACGCGTCGTGCTGTCGACCGTGCTGCTGGAAGGCGTGTTCTTCTACGCGGGCCTCGCCTTCGTGGCGTCGGACCTGCAGGCGCGCATGGGCATCTCGCTGGCGAAGGCGGGCCTGTCGCTGCTGCTGTTCGGCGTCGGCGGCCTCGCCTTCTCGCTTACCTTCGGGCGGTTGATGGCGGGCCTGCCGCGCGGGCGCACGCCGCTTCTGGGCGGGCTCGCGCTTGCGACCGGGTTCGCCGGCCTTTCGCTGTCGCCGGATGTCGTCTTCGCGGCCGTATCGCTGCTGCCGGTCGGCTGGGGCTTCTACGCGATGCATTCGACGCTGCAGACCGAAGCCACGCAGATGCTGCCCGAGGCGCGCGGCCACGCGGTCGCCACGTTCGCGGCGACGTTCTTCTGCGGGCAAGCGCTGGGCGTGCTGGCGGGCGGCTACGCGTTCGACCGGATCGGCGGGCCGCCGATCTTCGCGGCGAGCGCGTGCGTGCTGGCGATTCTCGGCCTGCGTTTCGCGCGGGCGCTTGCGCGCGGCTATCGCGCCGCCTGAGGGCGCAAGGCGGCCAAGTGGCGCAACCCGGCGGCACTCGGCGACAGAAGAACCGTGCCGTCCGCCGCCACGCGCCGATCGACGAAGCCGCGATCGACGGCTTCCTCCCACACCGGCAGGCGCGGGCACGAGGTGCGCCAGGCAGCCATCGTTTCGGGATAGTCGCGCGGGCGTTCGCCCAGCCACGCGACGAGGTCGAGCACCAGCGCCTCGACGGGATCGGCCGCGTTCATACCGCCTTCGCGATCTGCCAGAGACCGCTCGCGACGTAGAAAGTGGAGACGGTGTAGACGATGCGCCACGACCAGCGCATGAAGAACGCCTCGCCCATCTTCTCGAGCGGCTTGCGCGCGAGCGTCGTGCCCAGCGCCGCCGCCGCAACCGCGAAAGCCGCCGTCAGCGGGTCGAGCGTGCCCGACGCGTCGACGATGGCGCCGAAATAGACGAGCTTCGCCGCGTGGCCGAAGACCTGGCACACGGCCTTGGTCGCGATCTTGCCGCGCCGGTCGAACGAACCGCCGAGGAAGAAGGCGTCGAGCAGCGGGCCCGTGACGCCCGTCGTCAGCATCAGCGACA
>JAYRKO010000346.1:0-3670 GCA_041905745.1 Tagaea sp.
TTTTCGGATTCGAGGATTTCGAATGCCACCTTCGCGACCGACGGCAGCAGCGCGCCGCGCCAGCGGCGGGGGCGGAAGGCCGTGATCGGGGTCAACGCAAGAAGTTCGGCGCCCATCGGCACGATCGGTCCGTGGGCAGAAAGATTGTAGGCCGTCGATCCGGCGGGCGTCGACAGAAGCACGCCGTCGGCGATCAACTCCTCCATCCGCACGACGCCGTCGATCGAAATGCGGATCTTTGCGGCCTGGCGCAGCTGTCGCAGGAGACTTACTTCGTTAACGGCGAGAGCCGCCGCCTTGCGGCCGCTGCGCCGCCATGCGGTCATCCGCAGCGGGTGGAGCATGACGCGCTGGGCTGCCCGCAGGCGCGCATGCAGGCCGACCGGGCTGAAATCGTTCATGAGGAAGCCCACTGAACCCCGGTGCATGCCGAAGACCGGGGTGCCGCGCTCCATCACGTCGTGGAGGGTCTGCAGCATGACGCCGTCGCCGCCGAGCGCTACGACGACGTCGGCGCGCTGGATCGGCACGTGGGAATACCGCCGCCGAAGCGTCGCCAAGGCGGCGCGGGCCTGCGGCGTCGACGCACCGACGAAAGCGAGCTTGAGGTGGGATTCGGCCATGTCGGCCCTGTTTACGACGCCTTGCCGCCCGGGGCCAGTTCCATGTCCCGGAGGCGTCAGCCGCCGGTGACGGACATGTGGCGTTCGACCGCCGGGCCCGAGCTCCGCCGGTCGATGACGAAATCGTGCCCCTTCGGCTTGCGGGCGATTGCCGCACGGATCGCGCGATCGAGTTCGGCGTCGTCGTTGCCGGCCCGCAAAGGTGCCCGCAGGTCGGCTGCGTCGTCCTGACCGAGGCACATATAGAGCGTACCGGTGCAGGTGAGGCGCACCCGGTTGCAGCTCTCGCAGAAATTATGGGTAAGTGGCGTGATGAAGCCGAGGCGACGCCCGGTCTCGCGGACCGTGTAATAGCGCGCCGGTCCCCCGGTGCGATAGTCGGTCTCGTCGAGCGTCCATTTCGAGGCGAGCCGCGAGCGGACGAGCGACAGCGGCAGATACTGGTCGAGCCGCGCTTCGCCGCCGATATCGCCCATCGGCATGACCTCGATGAGCACCAGGTCGAAACCCATCTCGCCCGTCCAGGCGACCAGCCGGTCGATTTCGTCCTCGTTCGTCCCCTTGAGCGCCACAGCATTGATCTTGACGGCAAGGCCGGCGCGCTTGGCGGCTTCGAGCCCGGCCAGAACCTGATCGAGCTTGCCCCATCGGGTAAGCGCCGTGAAAAGCGCAGGGTCGAGCGTATCGAGCGATACGTTGATGCGGCGCACGCCCGCGTCGACGAGTTCGTCGGAATAGCGGGCGAGCTGCGAGCCGTTCGTGGTCAGCGTCAATTCGTCGAGTGCGCCTTCACGAATATGCCGGCCGAGATTGCGCACGAGGCTCATCACGTTGCGGCGCACCAGCGGCTCGCCGCCCGTCAGCCGGAGCTTGCGAACGCCCAGACGCACGAAGGCGGAGCAGAGGCGGTCGAGCTCTTCGAGACTGAGGATGTCGGCCTTCGGCAGGAACGTCATGTCCTCCGCCATGCAGTAGACACAGCGGAAGTCGCACCGGTCGGTCACCGAGACGCGCAGATAGGTGACGGCCCGTGCGAACGGATCGACGAGCTGCGTGTCCCGAGGCGAAGGCGCGTTGCCGTCCATGGATTTCCCGACGCGAACCGGCGTTATGACATTTGGAATATAGCGCTGCGCCCCGGACATTTCGACCCCATACTCGGTCGGGTTATTCGGGCGATATCAGGACGTTGGCGGATCGCCGCCGGTCGCGCGTTTCGCGCGTTCGGCTTCGCGCAGATAGTCTTCGGTGGTGCGCGTCACCGGCCGCGCCGGGCCAGCGAAGGGATCGAGCGCCGATTCCGCCTGCCGCACGAGACGGCAGTCCTCGCACATCCGGATGCGCTCGATCACGTCGCCCGACTGAAACATCCAGTGCTTTCCGGCGAGCTTTTCGGTGACTTTTTCGATGGCCGAAAGTGTGCCGAACGGCTTGCCGCACCGGATGCAGCAGGCGGGCTCCTCTTCCTTGACAAGACGAGGCGATTTCGCAGCGCTGGTGAAGTCGATCTGCGGCTTGAGCTGGATGGCCTTTTCGGGGCACGTCGTTCGGCAGAGCCCGCACTGGACGCAGGCCTCCTGCACGAAGCGCAGCTGCGGCATGTCGGGGTTGTCCATCAGCGCGCCGGTCGGGCACGTCCCCACACACGACAGGCAGAGCGTGCAGCTTTCCGTGTCGATCGCCAGCGTTCCGAACGGCGAACCGGCGCCGAGCGGCAGCACGTCGAGCGGTGCGGGGGCCGTGTCGTGCAGGTGACGAAGGGCGAGCATCGTGATCTCGCGCTTGCCGCCGACGGGAAGGAAGCCGCCGGCCTTCGGCGGGGCCACGGCGCGCGTCCCGTAGAGTTCGGCCTCGACCGCTTCGGGATCGCCCGAATCGATCACGGCAACGCGACCTTCGCCGTAGCCGAGACCAACCATCGCCGCCTCGGCAAGGCCGATCTGGCCGGCAAGGCCTGCGAGCTCATCGCGCTTGGCCGGGTCGACGAGAAGGCGCACCTGCGAGGCGCCGAAAGCGAGTGCGGTCGACAGGAAGTCGAAGCCGATCTGCGTCACTTCACTGACGGCAAAGGGCAGCACGTTGGCCGGCAGGCCGCGCCCCTGCCGGGCGATCATGTCGATCATCGCCTCGCCATGCTTGGAATCGTGGACGAGCAGCACGGGCTTCTCGCCGCCGGCGCGCGAATAGGCGAAGAGCAGCGTGCGCAGGCGTTCGAAGACGGCTTCCGCCGGCGGAAGAACATACGAAGCCGCACCCGTCGGGCACACGGCCGAGCAGGAGCCGCAGCCGGCGCAGACATGGGGATCGAACTGGACCTTGTCGCCGGCCGAAGCGATGGCGCCCGTCGGGCACACGTCGAGGCAACGCGTGCAGCCGCGCTTGGTGTTGCGCCCGTGCGCACAGATTTCGGCGTCGTATTCGACGTAGCGCGGCTTCTCGAACTCGCCGACCATGTCCGCGATCTCGAAAATCGCGCGTTCGACGGCAACGGGATCCTTGGGATCGGGCCGGAAATAGCCGTCGCGCTTTGCGTGGGCCTGGAACAGCGGCGTGCCGCCCGTCAGGTCGAGAATGAGATCGCATTTCGACGATGCCCCGTCGCGCGCGCGCTCGAAGCCGATCTGGCCGCGCGAGGCGGGCAGGGCGGGCGCGTAGTCGTCGACCACGATTTCGAAAGCGCCGATATGGCCCGACGCCCGAACGATCGTTCCCTTGAAAATGGGAACGTCCGTCAGTCGGGGCGGCGACACCGAGGCGGGCTTGTTGAGAAGGATCGTGCAGTCGAGCTGCTCGCCCAGCCGCTTCGCGGCCTCGATCGCCGTTTCGTCGCGCCCGTAGATCAGTGCCACGCCTTGCGAACGCATCGACACGACGGGCGTGGGCGGAATTTCAACGGCCGCCTCGGCAAGAAGCGCTGCGATCTTCGGCATCGCGCGGTCGGCCTCGTCCGACCAGCCGGCGCGTTCGCGGATGTTGACGAAGCGGATCTCGTTGTCGACGCCCAGTTCCGCGCGCGTCTCGGCGAAGAAGGGGGCTTCCTGCGTGCA
>JAYRKO010000347.1:0-3665 GCA_041905745.1 Tagaea sp.
GCATCGAGCGCGACGTGATCGCCGCCGAGCCCGACCTGATGATCTGGCAGGCGGGCGTCAACGCCGCGATCAAGGATGCGCCGCTCGACGATTTCGCCGAGACGATGTCGGCCGGCATCGACAAGGTGCGCGCGGCCGGCATCGACGTGATGCTGATGGGCCCGCAGAACGCGCCGCGCTACGTCAACGCGCCGCATCGGCGCGAATATTCCGACCATCTGATGCTGTTGAGCCGGACGAAGGAAGTTCCGATCTTCCCGCGCTTCCGGATCATGAACCACTGGCAGCAGACCGGGCAGATCGTCGCCAAGGACGCCATCGCCGCCGACAAGCTGCACATGACCGACGCAAGCTACTACTGCGTCGCCCAGCTGATGGCGCGCATGATCGCCGCCGCGGCCCCGCCCGGCGTGCCGTCGAAGACCGCTGCCGTGCGCTGAGGCGCTAGGCTTCGTCGAAATCGAGGACGACTTCCGCGCTCGTGGGCCGCGACTGGCAGGCGAGCACGAAGCCTTTTTCCAGCTCCCACGGTTCGAGCGAATAATTCGCCGCCATCTCGACCTCGCCCGCGCGCTTGAGGCAGCGGCAGGTCGAGCATACGCCGCCCTTGCAGCTGAACGGCAGATCGAGACCCTTTGCGATGCCCGCGTCGAGGATGCTGGGGCCGTCGAACGGCACGTCGAAGACCTGCCGGATGCCGTCGCGGACGACCGTGACATGCGCGGCCCCCGTTCGTTGCGGCGCCGTCCGGGGCGTCGCGTGCACGGGTGCGTCGGGTGCCAGAAACAGCTCGCTGTGGATGCGCGCAAGCGGCGCACCCATCGCCACCAGCGCGGTGCGGACGGTCTCGACGAGCGCGTGTGGTCCGCACAGGTAGAAGCCGTCGACCGTCGCCGGATCGAACAGCGCGCGGGCAAGACCCGCCATCTTCTCGGAATCGAGCCGGCCGTCCAGCAGGGGCGTATCCTGGCGTTCGCGCGACAGCACGTGGACGAGCGAGAAGCGCGTCATGTATCGGTTCTTGAGGTCCTCCAGCGCTTCGCGGAAGACGATCGAGCCGACGGTGCGGTTGGCGTAGACGAGGACCACGCGCGATTGCGGTTCGTTCTCCAGCAGCGCCTTGGCGATCGAAATGACCGGCGTGATGCCGCTGCCGGCCGCGACGAGGACATGCGTGCGGGCCAGCGCGGGATCGGGACGTACGCCGAAGCGGCCTTCGGGCGTGCCGACTTCGATGCGGTTGCCGGCGACGAGCCTGTCGTTGGCGTAATTCGAGAACGCGCCGCCGGCGACGCGCTTGATCGCGACGCGAAGCTCGTTCTCGTGCGGGGCCGCACAGATCGAATAGGAGCGGCGTTCCTCGTGCCCGCCGATATCCGCCTTGAGCGTCACATGCTGGCCGGGCGCGAAGCGATAGGTTTCGGCAAGATCGGCCGGCACCCGGAAGGCGATCGACACGCAGTCGGCGGTCTCGGGCCGCACGTCCGAAATTTCGAGACGGTGGAACGCCATCGCCGGTTCCTCAGATGCACTTGAAATGTTCGAACGGCTCGGCGCAGGCCTCGCACGCGTAGAGTGCCTTGCACGCAGTCGAACCGAATGCGCTGGTGCGCCGCGTGCGCGCCGAGCCGCAGCGCGGACAGGCGACGGGCGGTTCGTCGGCGAACAGCGCGCGCTTGCCACGCGGGGCGGCACCTTCCGGCGGTGCTATTCCGTAGGCGCGCAGCCGCGCGCGCGCATCTTGCGAGATCCAGTCGGTCGTCCAGGCGGGCGACGTCACGAGCCGGATTGCCGGGCGCCCGAGGCCGGCTTCTTCGATCGCATTCTCGACGTCGAGCTGGATCGCGGCGGTCGCCGGGCAGCCGGTGTAGGTCGGCGTCAGGTCGATGGCGAGGCCGCCGGCTTCGGCGCGCACGTCGCGCACGATGCCGAGATCGACGACGGAGAGCACCGGCACTTCGGGGTCCATCACGCCCGAAAGCACGCTCCAGGCCCGCGCGATGCGCGGATCGGGCGCCGGCGCGGCTACCATTTTGTCCCTGGATACGCGCGCGGCAGGAACTGCATGGTCGCCAGCATGTGGCCCAGCGCCTCGCTGTGCTGCCCTTTGAGCCCGCCCGTCTGCATCCAGCCGGACGCGGGCTTGGCGAGTGTGGCTTGCGCAAGCACGTCGTCGACCGTCCGCGCCCACGCAGGACGCAAGGTCGCGGGATCCGGCGCGACGCACGCGGCGACGAGGGCGGCTGTCGTCTCGTCCGCCTCGAACATCTCGCCGGTATAGGGCCAGAACGCGTCGAGGGCGGCCTGCGCGCGGGCGTGGCTCTCCTCGGTTCCGTCGCCCAGCCGCACGACCCATTCGCCCGAATGGCGCAGATGGTACGCGGCCTCCTTGACCGCTTTGCCCGCGATGCCGGCAAGGGCGGCATCCGACGAGCCGGCAAGGGCCGCATAGAGTTCGGTCTGCCAGGCGTCGAACAGGAACTGGCGCACGATGGTGTGCGCGAAATCGCCGTTGGGCCGCTCGCAGATCAGCAGATTGCGGAAGTCCCACGCGTCCCGAAGGAACGCCAGCGCATCGGCGTCGCGGCCCTTGCCTTCGAGCCGGCCGGCTTCCGCCAGCAGCAGATCGGCCTGACCCGTCAGGTCGAGCGCCACGTTGGCGAGCGCGATGTCCTCTTCCAGTTCGGGCGCGTGGCCGCACCATTCCGACACGCGATGGCCCAGCACGAGGCACGAATCGCCGAGCCGCAGCAGGTACTCGAGGTGGGCCGCGTGCGCCATCGTCAGATGTTCTTCACGTCCGGCGGGATCTCGTAGAAGGTCGGGTGGCGGTAGACCTTCGAGACCATCGGCTCGAACAGGCTTTCCTTCTGTGCGGGGTCCGAGGCCACGATGTCGGCCGACCGCGCGACCCACACGCTGACGCCCTCGGCGCGCCGGCAATAGACGTCGCGCGCCATCTCGACGGCCATTTCGCCGTCGATGGCGTGCAGCGAGCCGACATGGCGGTGCGCCAGCCCGTTGCGCGAGCGTACGAACACCTCCCATAGCGGCCAGTCCTTGGTCTTGTCCGTCATCTGCGTCACTCCGCCGCCTTTGCCTGCCGTCGTTGCGCGCGCTTTGCGGCATGGGCCGCCGCGGCCTCGCGCACCCAAGCGCCGTCGGCGTGCGCCTTGCGGCGCGCGGCGAGGCGTTCGCGATTGCACGGTCCGTCGCCCGCAAGGATGCGGTTGAACTCGCTCCAGTCGATCGGCCCGTGCTGCCAATGGCCCGACGCTTCGTCGAAGCGCAGATCGGGGTCGGGAAATTCGAGGCCAAGGAAATGGCCCTGGGGCACGGTCACGTCGATGAATTTCTGCCGCAGTTCGTCGTTCGACACGCGCTTGATCTTCCAGGCCGTGTTCTGCGCCGAGTGCACCGAATCCTTGTCCGACGGCCCGAACATCATCAGCGACGGCCACCACCAGCGGTTCAGCGCGTCCTGCGCCATACGCTTCTGGTCGGCCGTGCCGCGCGCCAGCGTCAGCAGCAGCTCGTAGCCCTGTCGCTGATGGAAGCTTTCCTCGCGGCAGATGCGGATCATCGCGCGCGCATAGGGCCCGTAGGAGCAGCGGCACAGCGGCACCTGATTCATGATCGCGGCACCGTCGACGAGCCAGCCGATC
>JAYRKO010000348.1:0-3660 GCA_041905745.1 Tagaea sp.
CACCCCCGCATGGTAGCCTCCCCGCCCGATGGACGATCTGGCCACCCTGCGCTGGCTGGTCGAGATCGGGGCCGACGAGGCGATCCTCGAAACCCCGCTCGACCGCTTCTCGGCACCGCCCCCGCCGACGGCTCCCGCCGCCCGGCCGGCGGCAAAGCCGGTCGCCGTCCCGGCGCGGCCCGTCCCGGCCGTCGCGGCGCCGGCCGTCATGGCCGCCCCCCAGCCGGCGGCGCAGGCCGTCGTCTCCGCCCGCGAGGCGGCCGCCGCCGCAAGGACACTCGACGAACTCAAGGCCGCCTTGGCCGCCTTCGAGGGCTGCGCGCTGAAGGCCACGGCCACCAATCTCGTCTTCTGCGACGGCAACCCGGCCGCCAAGGTCATGCTGGTGGGCGAGGCCCCCGGCGCGGACGAGGACCGGCAGGGCAAACCCTTCGTCGGCGTCTCGGGCCAGCTCCTCGATCGGATGCTCGCCGCCATCGGACTCGACCGGACGAGCGTCTATATAACGAACGTCATCCCCTGGCGGCCCCCCGCCAACCGCACGCCGAGTGCGGCGGAGCTGGCCGCCTGCCTGCCCTTCGTGCAGCGGCACATCGCGTTGGCGAAGCCGCAAATCCTTGTTCTGGTTGGCGGAATTTCGGCCAAGGCGCTGCTGGACACGACCGAGGGGATCATGCGCCTGCGGGGCAAATGGCGGACCTACCAGACCCCGGACATGGCCGACGGCATCCCGGTGTTGCCGACTTATCACCCTGCCTATTTGTTGCGCCAGCCGTCCCAAAAAAGGGATTCGTGGCGCGATTTATTGTCGATCAAACAAAAGATCAGGGACAATATAAATAACCCACCAAGTAAATAGTTCGATCTAATCTTTGAACTAAATATGTGGAAAACTTGATATTTCTGCTTGCCTCGGCCGGAAGTATTCGACTATCTCTTCGCCCGCAATGCGGAACCCATTCATCTATATTTCCCGGTTCGCATATTTTTTCGGCATCGGCCTTTGCGGCCTGTCGATCGCGTCATCCTATTCTTCCGTCCGGGCTCAAGGACTTATCGACACGCTGACGGCTGCGGCCGACCGGGTCGAGACGGCCGCCCTGCCCCGGCTGGACCTGCCCTTCGACCGGACGGCCGAACTGCCCCAGCCGCTGGCCGCGAGCGACGTGCGCGCCTACCGGCTCGCCTTCCAGCTCCAGCACCGGGGGGCCTACGCCGACGCCGACGCGCTGCTGCGTCAGGTCAAGAACCGGATGCTGGTCGGCCACGTGCTGGCCGACCGCTACCTGAGCGCCAAGTACAGGTCCCGCCCCGACGAGCTGGCCGGCTGGCTCAAGGAATTCGCCGACCTGCCCGACGCGCGCGCCGTCTATTCGCTTGCCGTGCGCAAGCAGGGCGGCAAGGCGACCGGCCTCGTCCGCCCGCGCGAGGAGTCGACATTCGCCGAGCGCGCATCGGCCGACGATCTGGGTCCCTCGCTCAACCGGCCCATTCCGCCGGGCCGGGCCGGCGCCCCGCACGCGGCCGCCCTGCGCAACCGCGTGCGCGACCTGCTGTCGGACGGCAAGTTCGAGACGGTCGAGAAGATCCTGACGTCACGCGAGACCGCGCAGACGCTTTCGGCCGGCGAGATCGACCATTTCAAGGCGACGCTCGCCGCCGGCTGGTTCGCGCGCGGCGACGACGCGCAGGCGATCGAATTCGCGGGCGAAGCCGCTTCGCGTTCGGGCGCGGCCGTGCCGCGCGCGCACTGGATCGCCGGCCTCGCGCGCTTCCGCCAGAACGATTTCGACCGCGCCGCGCGCCATTTCGAAGCGCTCGCGCGCCTGCCGCAGGGCCAGCCGTGGGACATCGCCGCAGGCGCCTTCTGGGCCGCGCGCACGCATCTGCGCGCGCGCCGGCCGGACGTCTATAATTTCTGGCTCGGCCAGGCGGCGGAATATCCGCGCACGTTCTACGGCCTGCTCGCCGCGCGCGCGCTGGGCGTCGACCCGGGCCTCAACTGGAATCCGCCGGCGGTCGCGCAGACCGAGTTCGACCAGCTGATGCGCCAGCCCGGCGCCTCGCGCGTGTTCGCGCTGCTGCAGGTGGGCCAGGACCGCCGCGCCGAGGCCGAGTTGCGCCGCGTCTACGCGCAGAGCGGCCCGGGCGTGATGCGCGCGATCCTCGCGGTCGCCATGCGCGGCAACATGTCGGGCCTGTCGATGCGCCTGGCGCGCGAGATCGCCGATCTCGACGGGCTGCGCTACGACGGCGCGTTCTATCCGATCCCCAACTGGCAGCCGATCGGCGGCTACGACGTCGATCCGGCGCTGGTCTTCGCGTTCATGCGCGTCGAGTCCGCCTTCAACCCGTCGGCCGTCAGCCCGGCGGGCGCGCGCGGCCTGATGCAGCTGATGCCCGCGACCGCCGCGGCGATGGACAGCCGCACCTTCCGCGGCCGGCTCGAGCTGCTGCTCGAACCCGAGGTCAACGTCACGCTCGGCCAACGCTATCTGCGCCACCTGCTCGACGAGCCGCTGGTGAGCGGCGAACTGGTGCGCCTGACGGCCGCCTACAACGGCGGCATCGGCAACCTGTCGCGCTGGAAGCGGCTGCAGGACAATCGCGGCGAGAAGCGCGAGGACGCGCTGCTGTTCATCGAAAGCCTCCCGTCGGCCGAGACGCGCCACTTCATCGCGCGCGTCCTCTATTCGTACTGGATGTACGCCGAACGCCTCGGCCAGCCGAACCCCTCGCTCGACCAGCTGGCACAGGGCGAATGGCCGCTCTACGCGCCGCCCGCGATCCTCGCCGCGCGTTCCGGCGCGCCGGTCGAGCGCACGTCGATCCAGCCGCCGCCGCCGCCGCCGGGCCTTGCCCCGCGCGAGGAAGCGGTCGCGTCGCTCGAACCGGCACCGGCCCTGCCGGCGGCACCCGTGCCCGCCCCGCGCGCTTCCGCCGCGGCCGCCCCGGTTGCGGTTGCAACCCCGGTTCCGGCAGTCTCGCTCGTGCCGCCGCCGCCCAGCCCCGCTCCCCGTCGCGAGGCGCGCGTCCGGCGCTAGTTCCCCAGCGGAGCCGCGCCATGCCGAAGATCGACGAAACCCGCCCGTTCCTTGCCTGCAACATCGCGGTGCTGACCGTGTCGGACACGCGCGACCCGTCGAGCGACCGTTCGGGCAACACGCTGGTCGAGATGATCGGGCGCGACGGCCACAAGGTCGCCGCGCGCGCGATCGTGCGCGACGAGATCGCCGACATCCAGAAGCAGTTGCGCGCGTGGATCGCCGACCCGACAGTCGACGTCGTGATCTCGACCGGCGGGACGGGCGTGACGGGCCGCGACGTGACGCCGGAAGCCTTCGAGCCGCTCTACGAGAAGAAGATCGATGGCTTCGGCGAGATGTTCCGCATGATCAGCTTCGGCAAGGTCGGCACTTCGGCGCTGCAAAGCCGCGCGACCGGCGGCGTAGCGGCCGGCACGTACCTGTTCGCGCTGCCCGGCTCGCCGTCCGCCTGCCGCGACGGCTGGGACGAGATCCTGAAATGGCAGCTCGACAACCGCCACCGGCCCTGCAACCTCGTCGAGCTGATGCCGCGCCTGCAGGAGCATCTGGCCGTCAAGCCGAAGGCGACGGTCTAGCCGATCTCGAAGAAATGCGCGTCGAGCCGGTGGACGAT
>JAYRKO010000349.1:0-3651 GCA_041905745.1 Tagaea sp.
CCCGCGAGAAGGGCATCGAGCGCGAGCAGGTTCTCGAGGCGATGGAGCAGGCCATCCAGAAGGCCGGCCGCGCGAAGTACGGCCTCGAGCACGACATCCGCGCGCACATCGACCGCGACAACGGCGAAATGCAGTTGCTGCGCTACCGTTTGGTCGCCGATCCGGTGACCAACGAGGCGACCGAGATGTCGGTCGAGGACGCGCTGCGCAAGAACCCCGACGCGAAGGTGGGCGACTACCTGACCGATCCGCTGCCGCCGATCGATTTCGGCCGCATCGCCGCGCAGACCGCCAAGCAGGTCATCGTCCAGCGCGTGCGCGAGGCCGAGCGCCAGCGCCAGTTCGACGAGTACAAGGATCGCGTGGGCGAGATCGTCAACGGCCTCGTCAAGCGCGTCGAGTTCGGCAACGTGACCGTCGATCTGGGCCGCGCCGAAGCGATCCTGCGTCGCGACGAGACGATCCCGCGCGAGAGCTTCAAGGTGCAGGACCGCGTTCGCGCGTACATCTACGACGTCCGCCAGGAAGCGCGCGGACCCCAGATCTTCCTGTCGCGCACGCATCCGCAGTTCACGGCCAAGCTGTTCGCGCAGGAAGTGCCGGAAATCTACGACGGCATCATCGAAATCAAGGCCGTCGCCCGCGACCCGGGCAGCCGCGGCAAGATCGCGGTCGTCAGCCACGACAGCTCGATCGATCCGGTCGGCGCGTGCGTGGGCATGCGCGGCAGTCGCGTGCAGGCGGTCGTGGCCGAGCAGCAGGGCGAAAAGATCGACATCATCCCGTGGTCGAACGACCCGGCGACGTTCGTCGTCAATGCGCTGGCGCCGGCCGAAGTGACCAAGGTCGTGCTCGACGAGGAAGCGCGCCGCATCGAGGTCGTCGTGCCCGACGAGCAGCTTTCGCTCGCCATCGGCCGTCGCGGCCAGAACGTGCGCCTCGCCTCGATGCTGACGGGCTGGGCCATCGACATCCTGACCGAGGCCGAGGAATCCGAGCGCCGCCAGCAGGAATTCAAGGAGCGCTCGCAGGTGTTCGTCGACGCGCTCGACGTCGACGACGTCATCGCCGGCCTTCTGGTGACCGAGGGCTTCACCTCGGTCGAGGAAGTGGCGTTGGTCGACGCCGACGAGCTCGCCGGGATCGAAGGTTTCGACGAGGGCGTGGCGGCCGAACTCAAGGCGCGCGCGGAAGCGTTCGTCGAGAAGGAGCTGGAGCGTCTGGAAGCCGAGCGCAAGCGCCTGGGTGTCGTCGACGAGATCGCGGCGATGGAAGGCATCACGCCGGCCATGCTGGTGAAGCTCGGCGAGAAGGGCGTCAAGACGCTCGACGATCTGGGCGACCTCGCGGGCGACGAACTCATCGAGATCGTCGGCAAGGACGCGATGGAAGAAGAGCAGGCCAACGCGATCATCATGAAGGCGCGCGAACACTGGTTCGCGGAAGAGAAGTAAGGAAACCGGAGACCCCTTGAGCGGAGCTCTCGCCCTGGCGCCGGAAACCCCGGCCGACGACCTGCCCGAGACCGACGGGCCGCTGCGCCGCTGCATCGTCAGCGGCCGCACGGGCCCGCGCGCGTCCTTCGTGCGGTTCGTCGTGGGGCCGGACGCGGCGGTGGTGCCCGACATCGCGGGCAAGCTGCCCGGCCGCGGCCTGTGGGTGTCGGCCGATGTCGGCTCGATCCGGCGCGCGGTCGAGAAGAACGCATTCGCCAAGGCGGCGCGGGGACCTGTGAAGGCGCCCGTCGACCTGCCCGAGCGGGTGGGCCATCTTCTCGTGCGGCGCGTGATCGAGGCGCTGGCGTTGAGCCGGCGCGCAGGTCAGGCCGTGCAGGGTTTCGAGAAGGCGAAGGAAGCGATCGCCCGGGGCCGCTGCGGCCTGATCGTGGCGGCGAGCGACGGGTCGCCCGCCGAGCGCGCGCGACTGGGTGGCGGCGACATTCCCGTCGCGACGGGCCTCACGGCCGTCGAGATGGGCGAAGCATTCGGGCGCGAACACGCGGTGCATGCCGCGATCGCGTCGGGAAATCTGGCGGAACGGTTGCGCGAGGATCTCGCGCGTCTGGCGGCGTATCGCGCCGTCGGCGGAAACGAATGAAAGCGGACGACGGTCGGAAGATGACGGACACCAAGGATCAGGACAGCCCCCAGGACGCCAAGAAGCGGCTCGGTCTCGCAAGCAAATCGGGCGGTCGCCTCGAACTGCGTTCGCCCGCCGCCGGCGGCGACGCCGGTTCGGTGCGACAGAGCTTCCCGCACGGCCGCTCCAAGACCGTCCAGGTCGAGGTGCGCAAGAAGCGCCTGCCCGGCGCGGCCCCCGCCGCGACGCCCGGTGCGGCCCCCGCCGCCGAGACGGTCGCCAAGCCCGCAGCCGCGGCACCCGGCACGGCCCCCGCGGCCAAGCCGCAGGTCCTGCGCACGCTGACCGAGGAAGAGCGCGTCGCGCGCCAGCGCGCGATCCAGACCGCCATCCGCGCCGACGTCGAGGCCAAGCGCCGCAACGAGGACGAAGCCCGGCGCATCGAAGAAGAGATGAAGCGCAAGGCGGCGGAAGACGCCAAGCGCAAGGCCGAGGAAGTCGCGCAGCGCAAGGTCGATACCGTCGTCGCCAAGAAGGCTGACGAGGAGCAGAAGAAGCGCGCCGAAGAAGAGACCCTTCGCCTCAACGAGGAAGAGAACAAGCGCCGTCAGGCGGCCGAAGTCGCCCGCGCACCGGTGGCCGCACCCGTCGCCAAGCCCGTCGCCGCCGTCGCGGCGACCGAAGAGGACGAACGCCCGCGCCGCCCCGGAATGTTCCGGCCCGGTCAGAGCCCGGGCCGTCCGGGCGCATTCCGTCCGGGTCCCGGCAAGGCCGCACCCGAAGGCGGGCGCGACCTCAAGGAACGCCGTCAGGGCAAGATTTCGGTCAATCAGGCGCTCGACAGCGAAGAGACGATCCGCGTGCGCTCGCTCGCCGCGATGAAGCGCGCGCGCGAGAAGGAACGCGCGCGCATGTTCCAGCAGGGCCCGGCCGCCAAGGTCGTGCGCGACGTGGTCGTGCCGGAAGCGATCACGGTGCAGGAACTCGCCAACCGCATGGCCGAGCGCAGCGTGGACGTCATCAAGTCGCTCATGAAGATGGGCGTCATGGCGACGATCAACCAGGTCGTCGACGCCGACACCGCCGAACTTATCGTCGCCGAATTCGGCCACAAGGTGAAGCGCGTGGCCGAAGCCGACGTCGAGATCGGCCTCGAGGGCGATACGGACGCCGAAGTGGCGCTCCAGCCGCGTGCGCCGGTCGTCACGATCATGGGCCACGTCGACCACGGCAAGACCTCGCTGCTCGACGCGCTGCGCGAGACCGACGTCGCCAAGCACGAAGCCGGCGGCATCACGCAGCATATCGGCGCCTACAAGGTCACGCTGAAGAACGGTCAGGCGATCACGTTCCTCGACACGCCGGGCCACGAGGCGTTCACCGCCATGCGCGCGCGCGGCGCGAAGGTGACGGACATCGTCGTCCTCGTCGTCGCGGCCGACGATGGCATCCAGCCGCAGACGATCGAGGCGATCGCCCACGCGAAGGCGGCGGGCGTTCCGATGATCGTTGCGATCAACAAGGTCGACAAGCCGGACGCCGATTCCGACCGCGTGCGCCGCGACCTGCTGC
>JAYRKO010000350.1:0-3637 GCA_041905745.1 Tagaea sp.
TGCTGTCGGAAGCGGTGCACCGGCTGGCCGCGCCGATTCCCGTCGACAATGGCTCGGTCGGCCTCGTCGTCATGGCGCTGTCGATGGCGCTGACGCTCGGTCTCGTCCAGTTCCAGAAATACGTCGTAAGGCGCACCGGGTCGGTCGCCGTCGGTGCCGACCGGATCCACTACGCGTCGGACTTCCTGCTGAACGGCGGCGTGGCGTTGTCGCTTGTCGCGTCGATGTGGTTCGGCGTCGAATCGATCGATCCGCTGTGCGGGCTGGGGATCGGCGCGTACATCCTCTACGGCGCATGGCACATCGGCCGCGATGCGCTCGATCACCTGATGGACCGCGAGCTGCCGGAAGACACGCGCGCGCGCATCGCCGAGATCGCGCGCGGCCATCCCGACATCCGCAGCGTCCACGACCTGCGCACCCGCGCCAACGGGTCGAGCATCCATGTCCAGCTCCATCTCGAGATGGACGGCAACCTGTCGCTGCTGCGCGCGCATGCCGCCGCCGACGCAGTCGAGGCGGCGATCGAGGCGGCCTTTCCGGGCGCCGACGTGATTGCGCACATGGATCCGGCCGGCGTCGCCGAGCGCGTGCGTACGCCCGCCTGATGGCCGACGACCAGACGGAGACGCTCGCGTTCCTCGCCGACCCGGCGACGCACGGCAATCCGACGGACGGCGTTCGCCGGATCGACACGCACATTTCGGCCGTTTTTCTCGCGGGCGATCGCGCCTTCAAGCTGAAGCGCGCGGTGGCGTTCCCGTATCTGGATTTCTCGACCGTCGCGCGCCGGCGGGCGGCGTGCGAAGCCGAACTCGCCGTCAACCGGCGCACGGCGCCGGATCTTTACCTCGCGGTGCGACCCATCGTGCGCACTTCCGGCAAGCTCGCTTTCGGTACAGCCGGCGCGGACGCAGTGGACTGGGTCGTGGAGATGCGCCGCTTTCCCGACGACGGACTTTGGGATGCGCGGGCAGCCGCCGGCTCGATCCGCGCAGCCGACGTGCGCGACCTGGCCGATGCGGTCGCCGCCTTCCACGACGCGGCCGAAACGACGCCGGCACGCGGCGGCGCGGCCGATCTTCGCTGGACCGCCGACGGCAACCGGATCGATCTCGCGCGGTCGTTTCCGGCCGAAGCGGTTGCGGCGCTCGACCGCGACACGCGCGCCGCGATCGACCGTCTCGGCGGGCTGATCGCGCGACGTGCGGCGGCCGGTTCGGTGCGCCGGTGCCACGGCGATCTGCATCTGCGCAATATCGCGACGATCGGCGGCCGGCCGGTCCCGTTCGACGCGATCGAGTTCGACGACCGCATCTCGCGCATCGATACGCTTTTCGATCTGGCGTTCCTGATCGTCGATTTCCTGCGCGTCGGCCGGCCGGATTTCGCGTGTCTGACATTGTCGCGCTATCTCGGCCGGCGCCCGGACGAGGCGGGGCTGGCGCTCCTGCCGCTGTTCATGAGCCTGCGCGCCGCGATCAAGGCGAAGACACGCGCGGCCGCCGGTGCACGCGCGGAAGCCGAAGCCTGCTTTGCGATGGCGGACCGGTTTCTCGCGCCGATGCCCGCACGGCTCGTCGCGGTCGGCGGCCTGTCCGGAACGGGGAAGACCGCGCTCTGTCTCGAACTTGCCGTGGGAATGGGGGCGGCGCCGGGTGCGCTCGTGCTTCGCTCGGACGTCGAGCGCAAACGACTTGCGGGCCTCGCTCCGGAACTGCCCTTGCCGAAATCGGCCTATACGTCCGCCGCAAGTCGTGCGGTCTACGGGAGCCTCCACGCACGCGCTGCGGCCGCACTTGCCGCGGGCCACAGCGTTGTCCTCGATGCGGTCTATGCCGATCCGGCCGAGCGTGCGGCCGCGGCGGGTGCTGCACAAGAAACGGGCGTACGATTCGACGGGCTGTGGCTCGACTGTCCGGAGGATATCCGGCTTGCGCGCGTTGCCGGCCGGACGGGCGATGCCTCCGACGCGGACGGCGACATCGTGCGCCAACAGAGCGCGCGCGGCTGCACGGCAGGCGAGTGGCGCTGCGTCGACGCGAGCCGCATGCCGTCTGATACGCTGGATGCCGCTCGCGCATGGCTTGCCGACGGTTGACCCAAGTCAATGGCTTGGTTCGGCAATTGACTTAGTGTTTTTACAGAAGTCGAATATCGTATCCGTGTCGCGCCCCCCGGTCGCGGCACATAGAACGGAGGTTGCGATGAGCTACAAGGTCCTTCTCGCTCCGATGGCGGGCGCCCCCTCGGATCTGCGCACCCTTGCTGCAGCGGCAGCCGTGGTGCGCCGGTTCGGCGGACATGTCGAGGCGCTGCACGCGGCGGGCGACCCGCGCGATTCGATCCCGTTCGTGGGCGAGGGCGCCTCGGGCGCGCTCGTCGAGCAGATCGTCACCGCCGCCGAAAAGGACCTCAAGCGCCGTGCGGAAACCGCGCGCGCGAACTACGCGGAATGGATGAAGGGCGCCAACGTCGATGCGACGCTGGTCGAGCCGACGGGCTCGGAAGAGGACGCGATCGCGCGCCACGGCCGTTTTGCCGACCTGATCGTGCTGCCGCGCCCCGCCGACGACGAGGCGATCGCCTCGACCGTCGCGTTCGAGACGGCGCTGCTCGAGACGGGCCGGCCCGTGCTGATCGCGCCGCCGTCGGGCGACATGGATTTCAACCGTCCGGTCGCGTTCGCCTGGAACGGCAGCCGCGAGGCGGCGCGCGCGCTGCACATGGGGCTGCCCTTCATGAAGGGCGCACCGCGCGTCGTCTGCGTCGTCGCCGGCAAGAACGTCGCCGAGGACGATACCAAGCCGCTGGAAGCCTACATGTCGCGCCACGGCATCAAGATCGATCTCGTGCGCGCCGACGTGCCGACGATCCAGGCCGGCCCGCAGGTGCTGGCCGAGGCGCGCCGCGCGGGCTGCGGCCTGCTCGTGATGGGCGCCTACACGCACAGCCGCCTGCGCCAGCTCGTCTTCGGCGGCGTCACGCGCTACATGCTGCAGAACGCCGACCTGCCGGTCCTGATGGCGCACTGAGCCACCGGTTCCGGCGCCTGACGGGAGAGGTGCCATGCTGAGCTGGGTCGATTGCCTGTCGCTGTGCGAACTCAGCGCGGACGAAGTCCGCGCCATCGCCGAGCACGAGCACATCCCCGAGATCGCGGCGATGGAGCTGGGCAACTGGCTCATCGTCACGCCCGACGGGCGACGCATGGTGAAGCGCATGATCCTTGACGATTTGGATAAGGCCGTCGCGCGGCGCGACTTCGCGCACGCGGCCCGGCTCCGGATGGTCATGCAGCATTTCTGCAAGACGCATCCCGACAATCCCGATCGCGCAAACTGACGAAACGAAGACCGAAGGACGGCACGACGATGACGCTCAAGCACATCCGCCTCGAACTCGCGCGCACCAAGGACAAGCCGGACGGCGACGCGGCCTGCGGCTACGAGTTCGCTGCCCCGCTCGACGCGAGCGGCCATTTCGACGCCGAGGGCTGGAAGAACGACAAGGCGCTCTGCTCGGTCCGCCGTTTCTGGCGCGGTCAGGACGACGAGCGTGGTCTGCTCGTCCATGCGCACGGGCGTTGGGTCTTTTCCTACGCCAAGGGCGACGCCGACGACGAGCCGATCTTCAA
>JAYRKO010000351.1:0-3636 GCA_041905745.1 Tagaea sp.
AGGGGGCCGTCGTGCGCTTGCCGATCTATCAGGTCGACGCGTTCGCCGACCGCCTGTTCGCGGGCAATCCCGCCGCCGTCGTGCCGCTGGCCGAATGGCTGCCGGACGCCGCCATGCAGTCGATCGCAGCGGAGAACAACCTCGCCGAGACGGCCTTCTTCGTCGAGGAAGAGGGCGGCTTCGGCCTGCGCTGGTTCACGCCGGCGGTCGAGGTGCCGCTGTGCGGGCATGCGACGCTCGCCAGCGCCTTCGTGCTGATGACGATCCTCGATCCGTCGCGCACGGCCGTGCGCTTCCGCTCGAAATCGGGCGTGCTGCAGGTGACGCGCGCGGGCGAGGTCTTCACGCTCGACTTCCCCTCGCGCGGGCTTGCACCGGTCGAAGCCGAAGAGGTGGGCCGCGTGGCGGCCGCGATGGGCGGCGCGCCGGTCTCGGTGCAGTTCTCGGTCGACCGCTACATGGTGCTCTACCAGACGGCCGCCGAGGTGCGTGCGCTCTCGCCCGACGTGCGGGCGCTTGCCGCGAAGACGCGCGGGCGCGCCATTGCGACGGCGCCGGGCGAGGACTGCGATTTCGTCTCGCGCTATTTCGCGCCGGCCGCGGGGATCGACGAAGACCCGGTGACGGGCTCCGCCCACTGCACGCTCGTGCCCTACTGGGCCGGCCGCTTGAGCAAGCCGACGCTGGTCGCCCGGCAGGTGAGCCCGCGCGGCGGCACGCTACATTGCCGGCACGCAGGCGAGCGCACCTACATGGGCGGCACGGCGAAGCTCTATCTGGAAGGTGCCATCCATGTCTGACCTTCTCGTGCTGCGCTACGCCGAGGGGGCCGCCGACCTGGATGCGGTGCGCGCGCTCTTCCGCGAATACGAGGCAGGGCTCGGCGTTTCGCTCTGCTTCCAGGGTTTCGAGGCGGAGCTTGCCGGCTTGCCCGGCAAATACGCCGATCCGGCCGGCTGCATCCTGCTGGCCGACGCCGACGGGCAGCCCGTCGGCGTCGTGGCGCTGTGTGGCGAGACCAACGGCGATACGGCGGAAATGAAGCGTCTCTACGTCAGGCCGGGCTCGCGCGGGCTGGGTCTCGGCCGGCGGCTCGTCGCCGCGACGATCGACGAGGCGCGCAAGCGCGGCCATCGGCGCTTGCGCCTGCACACGCTGTCGCGGCTGGTCGAGGCGGTGGCGCTCTATCGTTCGCTCGGCTTCGCCGAGGTTCCGGCGTTCGACGGCGTGCCGCACGAGGGCGTGCGCTGGTTCGAGATGGCGCTGTGAGCGTCTGGACACGCGGCGACGGCTACGCCGTCAGCGACGACAAGGCGCGTCTCGACCGCGACAAGGTCTTCGGCTGGCTGTCGCGCGACGCCTATTGGTCCGCCGGCATTCCGCGCGACGTGTTCGAGAAATCCGTCGACGGCGCGATGTGCTTCGGCGTTTACGCGCCCGACGGCGCGCAGGTCGGCTTCGCGCGCGTAATGGGCGACCGTGCGACCTTCGGCTATCTGGGCGACGTGTTCGTCGAACCGGCCGCGCGCGGCAAGGGCCTGTCGCGCTTCCTGCTCGACACGATCTTCGCGCACCCCGAACTTCAGGGCTTCCGGCGCTGGTTTCTCGCCACGCGCGATGCGCATGCGCTCTATGCGCGCTACGGCTTCGCGCCGCTCGCCGAACCGTCGCGGGTGATGGAGCGCGCGGACCCGGACGTCTACAAGCGCGCGGGCGCGCGCTAGTTCCATGCTCGGACCCGAACAACTTGCGGCACTCGTCCTGTTCTGCTTCGTGACGTCGGTCACGCCGGGGCCGAACAACATGATGCTGCTCGCCTCGGGCGTGAATTTCGGTTTCAGCCGCACGATCCCGCACATGCTGGGCATCGCCATCGGATTCACGGCGATGATCGTGCTGGTGGGGCTGGGCATCGGCGAGCTGTTCGCGCTTTTCCCGTGGCTGCATGCCGCCATGAAGGTCGCAGGCGTCGTCTACATGCTGTGGCTCGCATGGAAGATCGCCAATGCCGGCGGACCCGGCGAGGCGCGCGAGGGCGCGCGACCGATGACGTTCCTGCAGGCGGCGGCGTTCCAGTGGGTCAATCCCAAGGCGTGGGCGATGGCGCTGTCGGCGATCGCGGCCTACACGATCGCGGAAAACCACATCGCCAGTCTCGCGGTCGTCGCGGGAACCTTCGGCCTCGTCAACCTGCCGACCATCGCGCTGTGGGCGATGTTCGGCGTGTGGCTGCGCCGGGCGCTCACCGATCCGCGCAACGTGCGCCGGTTCAACTGGACGATGGCCGTCCTGCTCGTGGCCTCGGTCCTGCCGGTGCTTTTCGAAGGCTAGGGCCCGGCGCAAGTTCCGGGTGGTCCGGCGGCGCTTGCGCGCCTAGATTCGCCCCATGAACGATTACGACCGCATCGCCAAGGCGCTGGCATTCCTCGAAGAGAATGTCGACGACCAGCCCGATCTCGACCGCGCGGCGGCCGAGGTAGGGCTCTCGCCCTTCCATTTCCAGCGCCTGTTCACGCGCTGGGTCGGCGTCAGCCCGAAGAAGTTCCTCCAATACCTCAGCCTCGACCGCGCGAAGGAATGTCTCGCGGGCGCCGGTTCGGTGCTGGATGCGAGCTTCGCGGCGGGCCTGTCGGGGCCCGGCCGGCTGCACGACCTGTTCGTCGCGCACGAGGCTTTGACGCCCGGCGAGTACAAGCAGCGCGGGGCGGGGCTGGAGATTTCGTGGGGCTGGGCGGATTCGCCCTTCGGCGAGGCGCTGGTGCTGACCACGCCGCGCGGCATCTGCGGGCTTGCCTTCGCGATGCCGGGGCCCGACGGCAAGCGCGCCGCCTTCGACGACATGAAGCGCCGCTGGCCCGATGCGACCTATCGCGAGAACCCGGCCGAGGTCGCGCGCATCGCGCGCGTGCTGTTCGATCCGGGTGCGCGCAAGTCGGGCGAGAAGCTCAAGCTGCTGCTGTGCGGTTCGCCCTGGCAGATCAAGGTGTGGGAAGCGCTGCTGACGATCCCGCAGGGCCAACTCGTCGCTTACGACGACATCGCGCAGGCCGTGGGCAAACCCACGGCGAGCCGCGCGGTCGGCACGGCCGTGGGCGCCAACCCGATCTCGTGGCTCGTGCCGTGCCATCGCGTCATCCGCAAGTCGGGCGCGATCAGCCATTATCACTGGGGCCGGCCGCGCAAGATGGCGATGATCGGCTGGGAAGCCGCGCATGCCGAAGGCGCGCTGGCGGGGGCGGCGGCGCACGGCTAGTCTCGGGTCCTTGGGAGAGGGACCGATGACGGCACCGCGGCAGGACTACTATCTCGACGAACTCAAGATCGGCGACCGCTTCGAGAGCGGCGGCTACACCTTCACCGAATCGTCCATCGTCGACTATGCGTTCGCCTACGACCCGCAGCCCTTCCACATCGACGCCGACGCGGCGCGCAAGTCGAACTACGGCGCGCTGATCGCGTCGGGTTTCCACACGCTGTCGGTCGCCTTCCGCCTCATGTACCAGACCGGCTTCGTCAAGGGCGCGTCGATGGGCGGGCCGGGCATGGACGAGCTGCGCTGGCTGAAGCCCGTCTTCGCGGGCGACACGATCCGGTCGGTGGGCGAAGTGAAGGACATCGTGCCTTCGAAATCGAAGC
>JAYRKO010000352.1:0-3634 GCA_041905745.1 Tagaea sp.
GGCGCACGCCCTTCTCCTCGCGAAACGCCCACGGCTCGACCGTCCACGTCCCGGCGGCGGTGCGCGTGATGCGGCGCGGCTCGACCTCCGGATGGACGACGAGAAGCGTGTCGGCGCTTTGCGTCCAGGCGACCTGGTCGAGCTGGGAAGCCGTCCACGGCACGGCGAAGGAAGCGACCTGCGCGCCGTCGCGAAAGACGCGCATCTCGCCCGCCAGCAGCGCGATCAGGTAGGCCTGCTCGGTGTTGAACTCGAACGCGATCAGCCGCGCGCGGCCGGGAAGGCCGGCGACGCGCGCCAGCCCGGGGCGGCGGCGCACGCCGCCCGACGGATCGACGACGACGTTGCGCAGGCGCCGCGCGCCGTTCTCGAACGCGCGAAGGTCGGTGCGGCCCAGCATCGACGGGCCGATCTCGCCCGACGCGAAGCTCGTCTTGGCGATGCGCACGACGCTCATCGCCGCGCCTCCACCAGCGTGAAGTCCTCGATGCGTCCGGGCGTGTCCTGCTGGGCGTCGACGAGGCGCGCGCGGCGGATCTCGGCGTCGGCCGCACGGCGCAGCAGGTCGGCGCGCGTCGTGCTTTCGGTCACCGGCAGGCAGAATTCGGCCGCCAGAACGGCGATGAGGGCCGCGTCGAAGAACGGCGGGAAGCCCGTCTCGTCCGGGCGGAACACGTAGGAGAGCACGACCTGGTCGGCGTCGCAGTGCAGCGCGCCCTCGACGATCCGGTATTCCTGCCCGCGGCCGCGCGGGCCCGTGCCCAGCGACAGCGCGCGCAGGAAATCGGCGGGCAGCTGGTAGGCGCAGGCATGGTCGGCCACGGGCTTGCGCGCGAGGCGCGCGAGCGTCGCCTGACCGGTTGCGAAGCTCCACGGATGGGCCGACAGCAGGCCGTCGCGGATGCCGGGATAGAGGATTGCGGCGATCTCGGCTTCCGCCGTGCCTTCGTCGAAGGCGGCGATCGAGCGCGCGCCGAGTTTCACGAGCGCGCGCGAACACAGCGCGATGGGCGTCATGGCCATCGGGTCACTCCGGATTTTCGGGGGGATGGAAGGGAAAGCCGGCGGGCGGCGTTCGTGCCGCCCGCCGGCCCCGCGCGTCAGTCGGGGTTCGACGCGCCGAACGGCGTCAGGCTTGCCGCGTCGACCGAACCGCCGGCCGACGATGCGACCGCGAAGACGCCGCTCTGCGCGCCGCCGCCGGTCGATACGTTGGCAAGGATCATGTCGCCCGCGCGCAGCATGTCGGCCGCCGCGTCGAAATAGCCCGCATCGTCGACGGTCGCCGCGGCGTCCGGCGTGGCGTAGTGCCACAGCGTGAAGCCGTTCGCATAGGCGAGCACCGACAGGTTCTTGAGTTCGAATGCCATCGCTTCCCTCCTATTCCTTGCAGCGCAGGGTGACGACGCCGGCCGGATCGACGATGCCGGCCCCCTGGCTCATCATGTTCGAGACGAAGAACGACGCGCGGTCGCCGTGCCACGTCACGTCCGAGCGCACCTCGCACCCCGACGCATGGCCGACCGCCGCCTTGTGGTACCAGTGGCAGAAGCGCACGCCCGCCTCCGCCGTCAGGCCCGAATGCGGCATCCACAGCGTGCCGAGCCACTTCTTGGCCTGCGTGCCGTGCCAGGGCAGGTCTTCCTCGCCGACATAGTCGGCGTTGGCGAACTCCGGAATCTGGAGGAGATCGCTCCACTGCTTCCAGCCGATGACGGCGAAGCGGTCGCCGTCGTCGGGCACGTCGGCCGTGCCCAGCATCTCGAACGCGGCGAGCACCTTGGCCTTCGTCAGGCCGTCGGTGTCGAGGCCCGCGAAGTTCGTCGAGGTGCGCAGCGCGTCGATGACGAGCTCGTCGGTCTTGCGCCCGAGCGCGTAGGCGCCCGAATTCACGACCGCCGAACGCTCGTCGCCGGGCGTCTTGATCTCGTCGAGCGCGTCGAGCCACTCGCCGGCGTAGTAGTCCTTGAGGAAGATCTCGATCGTGCCGTGGCCGACGTTCATCACCGGAACGGCGGCGTGGCGCGCCTTGGTCGTGGCGGTGCCGCGGCCCATCTTCTGGAAGACGGTCGAAGCGCCCTGCACGTTCTTCTTGCTGCGCACGGTCGTGCGCAGCTTCGAGCCCATCCGCTGGAAGGCGAGATGGACGTCGCTCTCGTACTGTTTCACGAATGCCTTGTCGATGTCGGGCATGGGTTCCTCTGTGGGATCGAAGTGTCGGGGAACCGCAGGCGAGGTTGCCGAAGCGCAGGCGCGCCTCGACCCCGGTCGCGGGGCTGGATCGGGGCCGACGGGCCGCGCGAAGGGGCGGTTGTCCGGCAGCGATGGAAGGGGATCGGTCCGTTCTCCGGCGCGGGGCATCCGGGCGGAACGATGGCGAATATAATCTTAGGTCGTATTTTTCGTCAAGCCGGAAATCACGTTCCGCGCTCCGGATAGAGCCGGCGGAAGCCCTCGCTGACGGCGCGCGCGATCGCCGGATCGTGGTCGCGCCAGTAGCGCTTGTCGGCCATCAGCTTGCGCAGGCCCACCTCGTCGGACGGCGCGCCGCCGCCGCCCAGCCCGTCGAGCGACGGTTCGCCCGACGACATCAGGCGATGCAGCGCGCGCACGCCCTCGGGCGTGGCGGCGAGTGCCGCGTAGACGGGTGCAGGCAGGTTCGCCTCGCCCCAGCGCGCGATCTGCGGCGCGAGCGCCTGCCACTTCTCGGCGCCGCCGAATTCGGCCGCGAGCTTTTCGCGCGCGATGTCCGCGCGGTAGCTCTCGGCATATTCGCGCACCAGCGGGACCAGCCGCTCGGCCGCAAGGTCGTAGACGAGCTGGGCCTGCTGCGGCGTGAAGCCGGCCGCGTGCAGGCGGCGGTTCACGTCGGCATCCACGCTCACGGCCTCGTCCTTGGGCGCGATCGCGTAGCCGTCGGCCGATGCCGGCACGCCCATCGCGCGGCGCCAGGTCTGGTCCCAGTCGGCCGATTTCGGGCCCGGGATCATGCCGGACATGCGCCGCTCGAGTTCGCCGTAGGATTTCGACAGCGCCTCGACGCGCACCTGGCCGCCTTGCGGGTCCCAGAATTTCTCGGGCACGTAGTCGGGCCGCGCGGGTGCTGCGGTTTCGGCGGAAACGGGTTCGGTCATCTCTGTTGCCTTTCTTCTTCGGGTTCAGGATTGGAGGGCGCCGAGCGCCTGCGCGAGCAAGGCCGCTTGCGGGGGCATCGGCGGCCGGACGAGATCGGGCGGCACGCCGAGTGCGCGCGCCATCCAGCGCGCGGCGGCGGCCGCATCGACGACGGCGACGGCCTCGGGCCCCATCGCGGCGGTCTGGCCGATCCACAGCATCGCGTTGCGCACGTCGGCCTGCGCCTGCACGAGCGCCAGCGGCGACTTGTACTGGATGTCGACCACGCGCCCGTCGACGACGACCGGCGGGATCTCGCCGCGCCGGCGCAGGATGGCGAGCGCGCGGGCGACGAGCGGCGTCAGCAGTTCGGCCTGCAGGCGCCCGTAGGTGGCGCCGAGGATGCGCGACATCTCGGCCGAGCGTTCGAGCACTTCGGTCGCGGTCATCGTGGGCGCATCGACTTGCCCCAGCCGGTCGGCCAGCAGCGAATGGCGGATGCGCGCGCGCAGGTCGTCGA